>NZ_LFQH01000037.1:0-65168 GCF_001238605.1 Arthrobacter sp. ZBG10
CCCGCCGATATCGGCGGTCCGGAGCTCCGGATCCCCCGCGTCCGCTGGCGTGACGCCGCGGGACACCACGAGGAAACGACAGCAAGTCCTGCGGCACTGGTCCGGGACATTTCCGACGGCGGCAGGCGGGAACCGCTGGACCTCGCTGTGGTGCGCCCCAGCCTCGAGGACATCTACCTGCAGCTCATCGATTCCAACCGGCAGGAGCCGGCACTGACAGGAGCACGGCCATGACTGCCCTCAGTTCCCCCGCCACACCATGGAAACCCTCGGTCCTCCGGCTGGGGCTCCACCGCGCCGCACTGGAGATCAAGCTATTTAACCGGGATGTGCTTTCACTGGTCCTGGTGCTCTTTTTCCCCATCCTGATGCTGTCGCTGTTCGGCACGGTTTTTGGTGATGAGCCGGTGTTCGGCGCCGACCCCTCCGGGCAGGGCGGCATCACCCCCGCCCACTACTACCTGCCCGGCATGCTGGCCCTGAGCACCATCCTCAGCGGCTTCCAGAACCTGAGCAGCTACGTGGCCACGGAACGCTTCAACGGCACCGTCAAACGCCTGGCCGGCACCCCGCTTCCCGCCGCATCCTACTTCCTGGGCAAGACCGGGCAGACGCTGTACCTCATCGTGGCCCAGACAGCGCTGCTGCTGCTGGCAGCCCGCTTCCTCTTCAACGTCCCAATGCCGGACGAACCCGGACAGTGGGCCCTGGTGGCAGGGCTGATGGTGCTGTCCACCGCTGCATGGGCCACGGTGGCCATCGCCTTTACCGCCCTGCCCAAGTCGGCGCAGAGCGCCTCCACCCTGGCTGTCCTGCCGGTACTGCTGCTCTCCTTCACCTCCGGGGTCTACTTCCCGTTCTCCCAACTGCCGGACTGGCTCCAGTCGGTGACGAACTTCTTCCCCCTGCGGTGGACCGCCGGCGCCTTCCGGTCCGTGTTCCTTCCCCCGCAGTTCGCGGCGGCGGAACCGGGCGGCAGCTACGGTGTGGGCACAGCCTTTGTGGTCCTGGCTGTGTGGGTGGTGGCCGGAGCCGTCCTGGCCCGGCTCGCCTTCAAGTGGCCGCCACAGAAATGACCGGTAGGGTGCATCAATGAACAATTACGGCGGCCGGACCGAGCGGCTGCTGCCTGCCCGCTCCGTGTGGAGCACCTCGATGCTCTGGTGGCATCTCGGGTTCTATGCGGCGCTGGCAAGCCTGATGTACCTGGCCGTCTTCGGCCAGCCCGTCACCCCCGGCACTCCGTGGATGGTGGGGGCCATGGGGGTGCTGGCCGCGGCGTATCCGTTCCTGACCAGGCCGGTTGACCTTCGCACCGGCAGGTCCGGCATCTATGTGGTGGTCCTGGTGCTGGTGGTGGTGTTCTTGTCGTTTGTGCACAACGGAGCAGGCGCCCTGCTGTTTGTGGCCTTCCCCCAGGTGTGGATGTTCACCGCCTCCCAGCGCCAGGGCATCGCGGCCACGGTGGTCCTGTGCGTGGGGGTTGCCGCGGGCCAGTTCAGCAGGTGGGGCGTCGGCGGCACGGTGGTTTATGAAATTTCCGCGCAGCTGGTGCTCTCGCTGGTGGCAAGCTGCATGATCGGGCTGTGGATCTCCCGCGTGATCGAACAAAGTGAGCAGCGGGCCGAGCTCCTGGCCGAGCTCGAGGCCACCAGGAGCGACCTCAACGCCGCCCAGCAGGCCCAGGGCGCCCTGGCCGAACGCGAACGGATGGCCCGGGAAATCCACGACACCCTGGCCCAGGGCTTCACCTCGATTGCCATGCTGTCCGAAGCCGGCCAGGCGCAGCTTCGCCGGCAGGACCAGGCAGGCGCCCCCGCGCTGGCGGGAACACTGGCGGCCATCGCCCGGACGGCCCGGGAAAACCTCGCCGAGGCCCGGTCCCTGGTGGCGTCCGGGGTGCCCACGGATGTCACGGGCGGGGACCTGCTGGCTGCTTTGGCCCGGCTTCCCCACACCCTCCACCTGGACGGGATCCGGCTGGAGGTGGACATTCCCGCCGTGCTGCCGCCGCTGACCTCCTCGGAGCAGGTAGCGCTGCTGCGGACGGCGCAAGAGGCATTGAACAACGTCAGGCGCCACTCCGGCGCGTCGCAGGCGCGCCTGGCCGTCCGCGTGACCGGCCCGGCCGGCGGCGCCGGGCTGCGGCTGGTGGTCAGCGACGACGGTCATGGTTTCGACCCGCAGGGCCCCCACACGGGGTTCGGCCTGACCTCCATGGCCGCCCGGCTGGCCGAGATCCACGGCCGGCTGGAGCTGGCCTCCGACGCCGGCGGAACCATCCTGACAGCGGTGGTGCCCGTCGCCGCGCCTGCAGTGGATACCATCGCAGTGGATGCCGGCAAGGAGGCATCACTATGAGTCCAACGGCAACCGTCCGCGTGGTCCTGGCGGACGACCACCCGGTGGTCCGAGGCGGCCTCGCGGCACTCCTGGGGACCGCAGCGGGCATCGAGGTGCTGGCCGAGGCCGCCGACGGGCAGGAAGCGGTGGCAGCCGTGGCCACCCACGCCCCGGACGTGGTGCTGATGGACCTGCGGATGCCCGTCCTGGACGGGGCCGGGGCCACGGCACTGATCCGCGACCGGCATCCGCTGACCAAGGTCCTGATCCTGACCACGTACGACGGCGACGCGGACATAGTGCGTGCCGTGGAGTCCGGGGCGGTGGGCTACCTCCTGAAGGACTCCCCCGGCGGCGTCATCATCGACGCGGTGTTTGCCGCAGCCCGCGGAGAGACGGTCCTCGCCCCGCCGGTGGCGGCACGCCTGGTGTCCCGCCTGCGGGAACCCGGGAGGCCGCAACTGACCGCCCGCGAGGTGGAAGTGCTCCGCTGCGTCTCGCAGGGACTGAGCAACCCGGACGTCGCCGCCCGGCTCCATATCGCGGAAGCGACCGTCAAAACGCACCTCCTGCGCGTCTTCAACAAGCTCGATGTGGACGACCGGACCCGTGCCGTGGTGGTCGCCCTGGAGCGGGGCCTATTGTGACCGGTTTGTGTCGTACCCCACACAGCCCACTACAATCTATGTGAGCTCAGCGTGGCGCTCTGCCTGTAAACCCTCTCTCCAGGATTTGAGCCGAAACATGAAAATAGGAATCCTCACCAGCGGTGGCGACTGCCCCGGGCTGAATGCTGTCATCCGCGGGGCCGTCCTTAAGGGCATCGCCATCCACGGCCACGAATTCGTCGGATTCCTCGACGGCTGGCGCGGTGTGGTGGAGGGTGACATCATCGACATCCCCCGCACCATGGTCCGTGGCATCGCCAAGCAGGGCGGCACCATCCTGGGCACCTCCCGCACCAACCCGTTCGAAAACGGCGGCGGCCCCGAGGTCATCAAAGCCCACATGGACCGGCTGGGCATCGACGCCATCATCGCGATCGGCGGTGAGGGCACCCTCGCGGCAGCCAAGCGCCTGACGGACGCCGGGCTCAAGATCGTCGGCGTCCCCAAGACCGTGGACAACGACCTCGACGCCACCGACTACACCTTCGGGTTCGACACCGCCGTGCAGATCGCCACCGAAGCCATCGACAGGCTCCGCACCACCGGCGAGTCCCACCACCGCTGCATGATCGCCGAAGTCATGGGCCGGCACGTGGGCTGGATCGCGCTGCACGCCGGCATGGCCGCCGGCGCGCATGCCATCCTCATCCCGGAGCAGAAAACCAGCATCGAGCAGATCACCGAATGGGTCCAGGAGGCCCACGCCCGCGGCCGCGCACCCTTGGTGGTGGTGGCTGAAGGCTTCGTGCCGGACCACATGGAGTCCCCGCACTCGGAGCGCGGCCTGGACACCTTCGGCCGGCCCCGCCTTGGCGGCATCGCCGACCAGCTGGCCCCCGAGCTGGAGGCCCGGACCGGCATCGAAACCCGCGCCACCATCCTGGGCCACATCCAGCGCGGCGGCGTACCGTCCGCGTTCGACCGGGTCCTCGCCACCCGGCTGGGTATGGCCGCGATCGACTCCGTGGTGGAGGGCTACTGGGGCACCATGGTGGCACTCAAGGGCACGGACATCGAGCACGTGGGCTTCGAAGAGGCGCTGGGGCAGCTCAAGACCGTCCCGCAGAAGCGCTACGACGAGGCAGCGGTCCTGTTCGGCTGAGCCCGCGCGCCGCCCTAGGCTGGGACCATGACTCTCGACGCCGGTTCCGCCGCCATCATCCAGCTCGCCTGGGCCCGCCGGCTGGGCCTTGACGACCACGCCTTCGGCGACGCCCTGGCAACCGGGGACCGTGTGGTCCGGGCCGACGAATCGGCCCGGACCGTGGAGTTCGTCCGGCTGTTCGGAAGTTCGGCGCTGGTGGGTCCGCAGTGTCTGATCGACGCCGCCGCCGCCGTCCCGGACGCCGACCTGGCCCAGCATGTGACACTGTTGACCCTGACCCGGTCCCACGGCGGGCACGGGCTCGGGGCCGCCGCGCTGTTCTTCGCCGACGACCTGCCGCTGAAGCAGGTGGCCGGGGAAATGACCGTCTCGCACGGCAGCCCCGAGGCGATCGAGCTGGAAAGCAGGTGCCCGCCGGACGACGTCAACGAGGTGGGCCTGTCAGATCTCGAGAACCGCTACACGATCATCCATGAGGTGGCTGGCCGGCGGCTGCCGCTGGCCTGCGGCGCGTACACGGAGCGGGAAGGCCTGCTGGCGCACCTCGGCGTCCTGGTGGACCCGGAGTGGCGGCGGCGCGGCCTGGGTACCGTGGCGGCCTCCATCGCGGCGCACGAGGCACTGGCTGCGGGACTGACCATCCAGTGGCGGGCGGACGTCAGCAACACAGGAGCGCTGGCGCTGGCCCGCCATCTGGGACTGTCAGCCGGCGGAATCCAGACCAGCGTCCACCTTGGCTGAGGCGGGCGCCGCGTCGGCGCCGCCCCACGCCTGAACCGGCTGGGGCTTGGCGAAGAACAGGGCCACGACTGCCCCCACCACGATGACGGCGGCGGGCAGCAGCATCGACTGGCCCATCGCCGTCGAGAATCCGCCCTGCAGGGCATCCGGAAGGGTCCCGGTCATGCCCAGCCCGCCGCCGGCTGCCGCACCGGAACCGCCGCCGGGCAGTTCGGCAGCGAGGCGGGACTGGATGAGCACGGCGATGGCCGCGCTGCCCAGGACCGCACCGATCTGGCGGGTGGTGTTGTAGACCCCTGAACCGGCTCCGGCCTGACGGGGCGGCAGGTTGCGGGTGGCGGTGGTGCTCAGCGGCGCCCAGATGCCGGCGTTGGCGAAGCCCAGGACGGCGCTGGGCAGCAGGAACATCAGGATGGGGGTGTCCGGCTGCATCAGGGCGGAGTTCCACAGCAGCGCCACGGCCATCAGGGCCAGGCCGGTGGCCGTAATGTACTTGGGGTTAACGCGGTCCACGAGCTTGCCCACCACCGGGGCCAGGCCGCCGGAAATCAGGGCCATGGGCACCATCATGAGCGCCGACTGGGTGGGCGTCAGGCCCCGGACCAGCTGGTAGTAGAAGATCAGCGGCAGGCTGAACGCCGTGACGGTGAAGCCCACGGTGGTGATGCCGATGTTGGCCAGCGAGAAGTTCCGGTCCCGGAACAGCTCCAGCGGCAGCAGCGGCTCGCCCTTGTTGAAGCGCTGCCAGACCACAAAGGCCACCAGCACCAGGATGCCGGCAATGATCAGCCCCCAGACGCTGATGGGCCCGGTGATAGTGCCCCAGTTGTAGGTCTCACCCTCCTGGATGCCAAAAACGAGCAGGAAGAGGCCGACGGCGCTGAGCACCACGCCGGGGATATCGAACCGGTGCGGGTGGGTCTTGAGCGACGGGACATTCCGCAGGGCCAGGATGAAGCCCACGATCCCGACGGGGACGTTGATGAAGAAGATCCATTCCCAGCCCAGGCCGTCCACCAGGACACCGCCCAGGATGGGGCCCACCAGGGTGGCGATGCCGGCGGTGGCACCCCACACGGCCATGGCAGGGCCGCGGCCGCCCGGCGGGAAGATCCGCGTGATGACCGCCATGGTCTGCGGCGTCATCAGCGCGGCGCCCAGGCCCTGCAGGATGCGGGCCATGATGAGTGTTTCGACGTTGCCGGAGAGCCCGCACCACAGCGAGGCGAGGGTAAACACCACCAGACCAGTGAGGTAGAGCTTCTTGGGCCCGAACCGGTCACCCAGCCGGCCCGTGATCAGCAGGGGAACCGCATAAGCCAGGAGATAGGCGCTGGTCACCCAGATCACGGAGTTGATGTCGGCGTTCAGGCCCTCCATGATCCGCGGGTTGGCTACGGAAACAATGGTGGTGTCGATGAGGATCATAAAGAACCCGATCACCAGGGACCACAATGCCGGCCACGGCTTGGCTACGATTTCCACTCGGTCATCCTTAAGAGATTGCAGATTGCCCGGCGGATCCGGGAGACCTAGCCCAGGAGATCCAGGATCTCCGTGCGGGCAAACATTTGCGCGGCGGCCCGGGCGGAGGGCTGGCCGGCGTCAGGGTCCGCGCCTGCTTCAAGCAGCGCGCGGGCCACGTCGGTGTAGCCCTTGAAGGCAGCTCCGGCCAGCGGCGTCTGGCCGCGGTCGTTGGCTGCGTCGGCGGAGGCGCCATGCTCAAGGATGAGCCGGACCGCGTCCACCTGTCCATGGTACGCCGCCAGCATCAGCAGCGAGTCACCGGCGGCATTGGTCAGGGCCACCGGGGCACCGGCGGACAGGAACGCGCGGAGCAGTTCCGTGTTGCCCTCCCGGGCGGCCTGGAACAGGGTGTGCGCGAGCTCCACGGCGTCCTGGTCGGGAGCCTGGGCCTGGCCTGCAGCAGGCTCGGGTGTGGTGCTGGAAGGATCGGTCATGGTCGGGGCCCCCTGAGGAATCCGGTCTGGCGCCCCACAACCTGGCCGGCATCCGGGGCAACGATGGCTTCCTGGACGGCAGGGTACGGCTCATCGCCGTCCAGGACCGTCAGTATTTCATCCGGTGCCACGGAACGCTTTATGACCGCCAGGGCCACGGGGCCCATCTCGTAATGCTGGGCCACTGTAGTGACGGCGCCCACCTTCCGTTCGCCCAGCAGCACGGGGCTGCCGGCAGCCGGCATGGTGTGCTGGGAACCGTCCAGCTGGAGGAACACCAGGCGGCGCGGGGGGTGCCCCAGGTTGTGGACCCGCGCAACGGTTTCCTGGCCTTTGTAGCAGCCTTTGGCCAGGTGCACGGCGGTGCGGAGGAGGTCCAGTTCGTGGGGAATGGTTTTGTCGTCGGTTTCCGCGCCGATCCGGGGTCGCCAGGCGGCCACACGCAGGGCCTCCGCGGCAAGGACGCCTGCCAGGGGGCGGTCCGCCACGATAGCTTCCAGCCGGGTTGCAGGCACCAGGTACTCGAACCAGGGCCGGTCCAGGCCGGGGTGCCCCTCGGCGGGGACCACAGCGTACGAGTAGCCGCCGGCGCCGACGTGGGGCCAGGGATCCTGCCAGGCCAGCAGGTCCGCCCAGCCGGGTACCGCCTTGACGGTGCCCACCACGGCCCAGTCGGCGGAGGCGTCCAACACCTCAACGCGGAGCATGAACTTCATCCTGTTCAGGAACTCCGCCAGCGGTGCAGCCTCCGCCGCCTCGACAATCAGCCAGGTGGTCCCGCCGTCGTCAATGACCCTGGCGTCGAATTCGATCCGGCCCTGGACGCTGAGCAGCAGCAGTTCGGTGGACTCCCCCGGCGCGAGGGCGGTGACCTGCTGGGAGGAAAGGGTGTTCAGCCAGCTCAGCCGGTCCGGCCCGCTGACGGTGACCACGCCGCGGTGCGAAAGGTCCACAACGGCGGTGCCGGCGGCCAGTGCCCGTTGTTCCCGCAGCGGCTCGCCGTAGTGGGATGCGACGCCGGCGTCCGGACCGGTCGCTTCGACGGCGCCGGGGCGCGACAGCAGAGGGCTGGGTGTAGTCATATGAAGTAGAAGTCCTTGGAGGCTAGCGGTATTCCGGATTTTCGAAATCGAACCGGGTGCCGGCCTGCCATTCCTCCGGGAGGTTGCCGTAGGCGGGATACCCGCCGGCGTCCTTGAGGAGCTTGGCCAGGTGCAGCAGGTTCCAGGTCATGAAGGTGGCGTTGCGGTTGGTGAAGTCGGTCTCCGGTCCGCCCGAGCCCGGATCGAGGTAGCTGGGGCCGGGGCCCACGGCGCCGATCCAGCCGGCGTCGGCCTGCGGCGGAATGCTGAAGCCGACGTGCTGCAGGCTGTACAGGACGTTCATGGCGCAGTGTTTGATGCCGTCTTCGTTGCCGGTGATCAGGCAGCCGCCCACTTTGGGGTAGAACGCCCACTGGCCCTTGCTGTTGAGTTGGCCGGAATGCGCGTACAGCCGCTCGATGAGCTTGCGGGTCTCGGAGGAGTTGTCGCCCAGCCAGATGGGCCCTGCCACCACCACGATGTCCGCGTCCTGGACCAGCGGGTACAGGTCCGGCCATTCGTCGGTGGCCCAGCCGTGCTCGGTCATGTCGGGGTACACGCCGCTGGCGATGTTGTGGTCAACCGTCCTGATCACGGTGGTGCCCACACCCTGCTTTTCCATGATCCGGCGGCTGATCTCAATCAGTCCGTCAGTGTTGCTGGTCTGGGGTGACTTCTTCAGCGTGCCGTTGAAGAACACTGCCTTAAGCCCGTTGAAGCCGCCCGCACTGCCGGTCTGTTCCACTGTGCTGCTCCTTGCGTCAGGATACTTTCGTCAGGAACGCCGACGCGTGGGCTTCGAGTCCTTTGCCGGCAACTCCTCCGGATGCGACGTCCCAGCGCCACAGGAGGTTGCCGTCCACCAGGCCGAAGATGCGGGTGGCAGCACTGTAGTCCTTCGAATGGCTGCCGCGCATCACCATGTCGGTGCTGAGCTGGATCTGCGGGCCCTTGATCTGGCCGTAGTACAGCTCGGAGATGCCGCCGGGGTGAGAAATCGACACCGAAATGTCGAATCCGCCCTCACTGTTGCGAAGGGCTTCGACTTCGTCGGCGCTCTTCAGGGCCGGGACGATGTCAGCGGGAATCAGCCCCGGGCCGCCGTCGGCGTCCAGCTGCTTGCGCTCCAGCGCCCAGAAACCGGTCTCAACGGTGAGCGGCCGAAGCTGCGTGCCTTCGTCGTCAGTCAACCAGCTTTCGGCGCGGTACTGGAGGTAGGGCAACCCGTTGTGGGTGAACGAAACCCGCTGCAGGAAATGCTCGGATTCCTCGTCGCCGCTGCCCAACCGGCCGCGGCCTTCCCACTCACCGATGAGCCAGGAGAGGGGAACGAGTTCGGGGGTCAGGTCTGTGGGAATTTCAATAGGCACAGCAAATACCTCGGGAGACAGCTGGTTCGGGACGGGTCTACTTCTGGCCTTTGAAGAGGCGGTAGACCACAAAACCGGCGAACCAGGCCATGGACAGGCTCGCGATGCCGAGCAGGACAAGGAAGAAGATTTCAAAGGCAAGAATGGACATGGTGCAATCCTAACGCGTCAGTAGATGAGGAGTTTGTCTATGAAGTAGGCGAGGGAGCCGACGGCGGAGACCGGCGCGAGGCCCATCCCCAGGGCGGCGGCAAAGTTCAATGGAGCGCCGCGAAGTGTCACCAGGCGCCGGAAACTGGCCAGGACGGCACCCACCACCACGCCGAAGATGGCGGCCGGCAGGACGGCGATGTCCGAGATGACCAGCCCTGCCAGCGGACCCGCCAGTCCGGCCAGCACCACACCCAGGGGCGCAACGATGCTGTCCGGCCAGCGGATCAGGCCCGTGAGGAGGGCGACGGCGGCGCTGGCCGCGGCGACCAGCAGCATCTCCCGGACACCGTTGAACCGGGCGCCGGCAATCCAGCCCGCGCCGAGGCAGGACAACAGGACACCGACGCAGCAGCCAAGGGTGGATTCGAGGCGTTGCGCCTGCCCCGTCCCCCGGATCAGCTGGACCAGGAACACGGCCATCATCCCCACCGCGATGAACGCCGGGGTCCAGTCCAGGAACCCAGGGGCCGGCGTCGCGGCGGCGGCGAGGGCGGCCCCTGCGCCGGACAGCCCGATCACGGCGGCAAGTGTCTTTTTGGCCGGGATCCGGAGGAAATGCGGCCAGCCGATGCCGACGGCGGCCGCAATGAGGACGGCGACCACCACCAGTGCCTCGCGGGAGGAATAGACGCCGGCGATGATGGCCGCGAGCCCGGCGAGGCCCACCACGCCGATGCTCCAGGAGCCCAGGGAACGCACGGGGGCCTGCAGGTCCGCCGTCATGGGGACCCGGGCCTGTGCTTGGTTTCTGCACTCACTGCGCTGCAATCCCATCCTGGCGTCGGTTGTCCGGGGCGGTGCGCCCCGTCGTGGCAGGACGGAGTCCGCCCTCCAGCCAATCCTGCCTTATATGAACTGGTTATGTCGCAAAACGGGACCCCCACGGCTCCGGATCCGTAGCTGCGGAGGTCCTGCCGGGTATACTCAAGAATCAGCTAAGCTCCCCGCTGAGGTGGCCGGCCGGCCCGTACTTGACCGGCCCGAATCCGCTGCGGGAAGCCAGTACCGGCCGGTGAAAACCCGGCTCAGTCGCCCAACGATGCGCGGACGGCCCCTTGGAGGAACAATGTCGCACATCCTGTTATTGACGAACAGCACCGGTTCTTCGGTGGACATCCTGCCTGCCCTGGAGCTGCTGAACCACCGGGTCCACATCCTGCCCGCCGAGCCCACGGCCCTGCTGGAAACGGACCCCTGCGACATTGTGCTGCTGGATGCCCGCAAGGACCTGGTGGGCGCCCGCTCCCTGACCCAGCTCCTGAAGGCCACCGGGCTCAGCGCGCCCCTGGTCCTGATCCTGACCGAGGGCGGCATGGCTGCCGTTTCCTCCGCCTGGGCCGTGGACGACATTGTGCTTGAATCCGCCGGCCCGGCCGAAGTGGAAGCACGCATCCGGCTTTCCGTGGCCCGGGCGGTCCCGGAGAAGGACGACGCGCCCAGCGAGATCCGCGCCGCCGGCGTGGTGATCGACGAGGCCAGCTACACCGCCCGCGTCAACGGCGCCCCGCTGAACCTGACGTTCAAGGAATTTGAGCTCCTCAAATACCTGGCCCAGCACCCTGGCCGGGTTTTCACCCGCCAGCAGCTGCTCACCGAAGTCTGGGGCTACGACTACTACGGCGGCACCCGGACTGTGGACGTCCACGTCCGGCGGCTCCGCGCCAAGCTCGGCGCGGACCATGAGAACCTCATCAGCACTGTCCGCAACGTGGGGTACCGGCTCACCCTGGTGCGGCAGCAGGAAGACGAGCTCACCGAAGCCTGAGCCTTGGCCGGGTTCGGCGTATAGCCTTGCATCATGACTCCTGCGCACCCCGAGAAATGGCCGGTCCACCTTGTCCGAGGCGGGGTTGACCGGCAACTCCTTGACGATTGCCGCAGCCTCCTGGCCGCGGCGGAGGAATCCGACGGCAACCCGTCCATCTCCGAACAGACGTGGGTGTTCCTGCGGGCCGGGGATTCGGCCGCGCACTCCCTGCTGACCCTGGCCCTGTACGCCCCGGACGAGGACTCCGATCCTGCCACCGGCCAGGACCTGGCCGGATTCGCCGTGGTGGTGGCCGAAACGGACGGCGAATCGGTCCTGGAGATCGCTGTACACCCCGCCTACCGCAACCAGGGCGTGGCGGACCGGCTGGTGGGCGCACTGCAGGAAAACCGCGGACTGGACCGGTTGAAGGCCTGGTCCCACGGAAACCATGAGGCCGCCGCCGAACTCGCGGCCCGCTACGGCTTCGGCCCGGTGCGTGAACTGTGGAAGATGCGTCTGGCCACGGCGGACGCCGACCTGCCCGGTACTGCATTGCCGGAAGGTGTGGCCATCCGCGCCTTCGAACCGGGCCGGGACGAGGACGCCTGGCTGGCCGCCAACAAAGCCGCGTTTGCCCACCACCCGGAGCAGGGCAACCTGACGCGGGCCGATCTCGACGCCCGGATGGCTGAGGAATGGTTCGACCCGGCCGGTTTCCTGCTGGCCGAGGATGCGGACGGCCTGCTTCTGGGCTACCACTGGACCAAGGTGCACCCCCGGCATGGGCAGCACCCCGCCATCGGTGAGGTGTATGTGGTGGGCGTGACCCCGGCAGCGCAGGGCATGGGACTGGGCAAGGCCCTGACGGTGGCCGGCATCCGGCACCTGCAGGAGCGTGGACTGCACGCCGTGATGCTTTACACCGACGCGGGAAACGCCCCGGCGGTGTCGCTGTACCGTTCCCTGGGGTTCACCCGTTGGGATATGGACGTGATGTACGGTCCGTTGGCCAAAAGTTAATCCAAACGTCTGACACATGCCCCGGCAGGGGCGAAATCCGGGCCGGTCCGGGAAGTGAATGCTTGTAAGGTTGATGGAGAACTGCGCAGGCCGCAAGGCAGCTTTTTTGCGCCAGGTAGAAGGAGAAACCATGACCCCGGAACCGTCCGGAACAGCGACGTCGAAAAACGTTGCAGTCCCTGTCCGCGCACGCTTCGGCTCGTCCGAGGTTCCGGCGTCCCGGGCCACACAGGACCGGATCGACATTCCCGAGTTTGCGCCGAACCCGCAGCCTGAAGGTGACATCCGGCCGGACCGTTTCCTGGACCGCGAGCTGAGCTGGCTCAGCTTCAATTCACGGGTCCTGGAACTTGCCGAGGATCCCACCCTGCACCTGCTGGAACGCGTCAGCTTCCTGTCCATCTTCGCCTCCAACCTGGACGAGTTCTTTATGGTCCGCGTGGCCGGCCTGAAACGCCGCATCGCCGCCGGCCTGGCACTGCCCTCCCCCGCCGGGCTGAGCCCCATGGACGTCCTGGAGCGCATCAGCGAGGAGGCGCACCGGCTGCAGCAGCGCCACGCGCAGGTTTTCGCCGAGCAGATCCGCCCGGCCCTGGCCTATGAGCACATCCACCTGATGCACTGGGAGGAACTCGACGACGCCGCCCAGCACCAGCTGAGCATCATGTTCGCCGAAAAGGTGTTCCCCATCCTCACGCCGCTCGCGGTGGACCCGGCGCACCCGTTCCCCTACATTTCGGGCCTCTCGCTGAACCTTGCCGTGGTGGTCCGGAACCCGGTCAGCGATAAGGAACTTTTCGCCCGCCTCAAGGTGCCGGACCAGCTGCCGCGCCTGATCTCCATCGACGGCCCCCGGGCCGGTGCAGTGGCGGGCCGGGTGGCCCGCTTCATCGCCCTCGAGGAAGTCATCGCCGTCCACCTGGACAAGCTGTTCCCCGGCATGGAGGTCCTGGAGCACCACACGTTCCGGGTCACCCGCAACGAGGACCTGGAGGTGGAGGAGGACGACGCCGAAAACCTCCTCCAGGCGCTGGAAAAGGAACTGCTGCGGCGCCGGTTCGGCCCGCCCGTCCGCCTCGAAGTGGCCAACGACATCAACCCCAACATCCGGGCGCTGCTGATCCGAGAGCTGGGCGTGGAGGAGTCCGAGGTGTACTCGGTCCCCGCTCCCCTGGACCTGCGCGGCCTGTCCGTGATGGCCGGGATCGACCGGGCGGACCTGCATTACCCCAAGCACGTCCCGCACACTTCGCGCTACCTCAACGAGTCCGAGACGTCCAAGGCAGCCAACGTCTTTGCCGCCATGCGCCGCCGCGACATCCTGCTGCACCACCCGTACGATT
Source organism: Arthrobacter sp. ZBG10 (assembly GCF_001238605.1). Lineage (NCBI taxonomy): Bacteria > Bacillati > Actinomycetota > Actinomycetes > Micrococcales > Micrococcaceae > Arthrobacter > Arthrobacter sp. ZBG10. Next base: position 13,597 of record NZ_LFQH01000037.1, read on the forward strand.
CGTTCTCCACGTCGGTCCAGGCATTCCTGGAGCAGGCCGCCGCCGACCCCAAGGTCCAGGCCATCAAGCAGACCCTGTACCGCACCTCGGGTGACTCCCCGATTGTCGATGCCCTGATCGACGCTGCGGAGGCCGGCAAGCAGGTCCTGGCGCTTGTGGAGATCAAGGCCCGGTTCGATGAGCAGGCCAACATCTCCTGGGCCCGCAAGCTGGAGCAGGCCGGCGTGCACGTGGTGTACGGCATCGTGGGCCTGAAGACCCACTGCAAACTGTCCCTGGTGGTCCGCCAGGAAGTGGACGGCCTGCGCCGGTACTGCCACATCGGCACCGGCAACTACCACCCCCGCACCGCCCGGTACTACGAGGACCTGGGCCTGCTCACCGCCAATGAGCAGGTGGGTGAGGACTTGTCCAAGCTCTTCAACCAGCTCTCCGGCTACGCCCCGAAGTCCACGTTCAAGCGCCTGCTGGTGGCGCCGCGCTCGGTCCGCTCAGGACTGATCGACCGGATCGAAACCGAAATCCGCAATGCCCGGGCCGGCGTGCCGGCCCGCGTGCAGATCAAGGTCAACTCGATGGTGGACGAAGCCATCATCGACTCGCTGTACCGCGCCTCACAGGCCGGGGTGAAGGTGGATGTGGTGGTCCGCGGCATCTGTTCGCTGCGCCCCGGCGTCGAAGGCCTCAGCGAGAACATCACCGTCCGCTCCATCCTGGGCCGGTTCCTGGAGCACTCCCGCGTGTTTGCCTTCGCCAATGGCGGGGACCCCGTGGTGTACATCGGCTCGGCCGACATGATGCACCGCAACCTTGACCGCCGGGTCGAAGCCCTGGTCCAGCTGGCCAGTCCCGACGACGTGGCCTACGTCCTGGACCTGCTGCGGCGCTACATGGCACCGGAGACCGCGAGCTGGCACCTGGACAACCAGGGCGTGTGGACCCGCCACCACCTGGACCCGGACGACAAGCCGCTGGAGGACGTCCAGTCCTGGCTGCTGGCCTCCCGTCCCCGGCAGCGCACCCTGAGCCGGCGGTAAGGGCCCCTGAGTTGCCAAGCGATGCACTCACAGCCGACCAGACGGACCATCCGGGGGAACCGATCGCCGTCACGGCGGCCGGCGCCCTGCCGTGGCGTATCACGCGCGATCAGCTGGAAGTCCTCCTGATCCACCGGCCCCGCTACGACGACTGGTCATGGCCCAAGGGAAAGCTGGACGACGGCGAAACCGTCCCCGAATGCGCCGTCCGCGAGGTTCAGGAGGAAATCGGGCTGTCCGCGCCGTTGGGCATCCCGTTGCCGCCGATCCACTACCACGTGGCCTCCGGCCTGAAGGTGGTGTACTACTGGGCGGTCAAGGTCAACGGCGCCAAACTCGTGCCGGACGGCAAGGAAGTCGACAGCGTGATGTGGTGCACCCCCGAAAAGGCGGCCGCCCTGCTGACCAACCCATCCGACGTCGTGCCCCTCGACTACCTCCGCGAGGCGCACAGCCGCGGCCAACTGAACACCTGGCCGCTGGTGGTGGTCCGCCATGCCAAAGCCAAACCGCGGTCCTCCTGGACCCGGGCCGAGGGTGACCGTCCGCTGGCCGCGACCGGGGTCCGGCAGGCGCAGGCGGTGGGCCGGCTGCTGCAGGCCTGGCAGCCCAACCGCGTGGTGACCAGCCCGTGGCTGCGGTGCGTGGCCACCGTGGCGCCGTACGCCAAGGCCAGCGGGGCCAAGGTCAAGATCGCCGAAGCCCTCACCGAGCACCGGCACCACCGCAGCCCGCGAAAGACGGCCGCCGTCATTGACGGCCTTCTGGGCAAGAACCGCGCGGTGGCGGTCTGCACCCACCGGCCGGCGCTGCCCACGGTTTTCGCGCAACTGGCCCGGCATATGTCCGCGCCGCTGGGCAGGCTGCTGCCGGATGCCGAGCCGTTCCTGACACCCGGCGAGGTGGTGGTGTGCCACGTGGCGCCCGGCGGCAGGAACCGCATCGTTGCAGTGGAGCAGTTCAAGCCCTTCGACGACTGATCGGGCCCGGCCGGTTGACCAACCCAAGTTGTGTATCAAATACTTAGTACATTGATTCACGATGTTGGGGACGAAGTGCCGGTGGATGAACAGCTGATTTTTTCAGGGGACAACGTGCCGCCCGGAATTTTCCTGGGGCCGGTCCTGCTGGCCGCGGGCATCTACCTGGTGCTGCGCTGGGTGGTCAGGCTTCCGGGTGGCGGCACGTCACCTGTTTCAGTGACGCAGCATGCCTTATGGGTGGGTGTCATTGGCTGGCTGGCCAGCTCCCTGCAGCCTGCCGGCCAGGCGGGCATCGTGCCCCGCGGCGGCGAAGCCGCGCTGTCCACCCCCGGAGCCATCCTTCCCTTGCTGGCCTGGCCCGTGCTGGGGGTCCTGGCCGTCCATGCCCTGGGCCAGTACAGTTACCCGGGTCCCAGGCTGCCGCGGCGGCAGGCCACCCTGGGCGTGCGCCAGGTCCGCGATTTCCTTCCCCGTCCGCTGGCGTGGACGGCCCTGGCCATCGTTGCTGTGTCCGCCATCCAGATCGGCTGGCTCGCCACCCTGCCGGGCTACGCTCCCCTGCATTACGAGGTCCTGCCGGACGGAGCTGGCGGCTTTGTGACCGCTGGCGGGGACGGCAGGATTCCCGGTATCGAGCTGGCGGCCATGCTGGGGTCGGCGCTGGCGCTGCTGGTGGCCGGGACCTGGCTGGTCCTGGTGCTGATCAGCAGGCGCCGGCAGGTGGAAGCCCTGTCCCTGGCGGACAACAACACGCTCCGGACGATTGCCATGAACCGGCTCCTGAGGACGGCGGCGACTGTTGCGTCCGGTCTGGCCGCCATCGCGGGCAACCATGCCGCCCGGCCGGACCCGGCGCTGGGCATCGGGTCGTGGACTAACGTTGCCGGCCTGCTTAACCTTGTGGTGCTGCTGGCCATGTGGTGGTGGGCGCCGCCAAAGCTTTCGGCCGTGCTGCGGCCGGCCGGGCGGGGGCAGGGAGCCACACCGGATATTTCCCAGCCGGCTACCCGGCTGGTGGTGTCCCTGGGACCCGCCATGGCACTGGCCGCCTTGGCCCCCCTGGTTTTTGCGGTGCTGGTTCCCGGCGCAGGGACGCAGCCGGCGGTCTTTGTGGCCGTGGCGGCCGGAGCCATCCTCGCGGTGGTGGCCGGCGGCGAAACCCTGCTGGCCCGGAACCACGGCGCCGCAGGGCAGCCTGCCCAGTGGCCGCCGCAGCCGGCATCGCCCGCCATTCTGTCCACCGCCGCCACCGCAGCCGCGGCCCTGGTGGCGGTCATCGCCGTGGTGGCCGGCAGGCAGTCCCAGCTGGGGGTATCCGCGTCCTGGCCGGCAGCCGCCGTCGCCAGCGCCTGCGTCCTGGCGTTCTCCGCGCTGCCGCTGGTGCTGGTACGGCGGCGCCGCGGCATCCCGGGTCCAGTCGAGGGCCTGGCCGCCGCGCTCCGCGCCATCACCGTGCACCGGGTGCTCCGTACGCTCGCGGCGTTCTTGGCCGTGCAGGCCGGCACGCTGCTCTCCTTCGCAGCGCCTTCGCTCCTGCCGGCGTGGCCGCTGGACCCCGGTCCTTGGGCAGGTGCCTGGCAGGCCGCACCCCTGGCAGGGGTGCTGCTGGCAACGGCAGGAGTGGTCATCGCTGTGGTCCCTGTCCGCGCCCTGGCCGGCCAGAAGGCGGGCCGGCGCAGCCCTGCCCCGGTGGCATGAGCGCCGGGATCACCGTGGACCTGGGCTCCGCCACGCCGCCCTACGAACAGATCCGCTCCCAGATCAGCTCGCTGGTGGCCATGGGCGAGCTGGCAGCCGGCAGCAGGCTGCCCACTGTGCGCAGCCTGGCCGCCGACCTGGGGATCGCCGCCGGCACGGTGGCCCGGGCGTACAGGGAACTCGACGCCGCCGGCATCGTGGAATCGCGCCGGCGCGGCGGCACCGTGGTCACCGGAAGGGCGCAGTTGCTGCCAACGCACGGTGCGGCCGACCCCGCCCTGGCTCCCGCAACCCCGGCGGGTGGCCGGGTGCCCGCGGAGGTGCTGGCCGCCGTCGACCGTTACATCGAACTGGGCCGGAGCGCGGGGCTGGCCGATGAGGTGCTGCTGGACCTGCTCCGTGGCCGGCTCCGGATGGCCTGAGGCATGCGTCGGCTCTCCGGTGCGGCCGGGATTGCCCAGTAGACTTGATGGCGTGAGCATTCCTACCCCATATGAAGACCTCCTGCGCGATGTGATGGCCTCCGGCACGCACAAATCGGACCGGACCGGGACCGGAACCACCAGTGTTTTCGGCCGCCAGCTGCGGTTTGACCTTTCCACCAGCTTCCCGCTGATCACCACCAAGCGGGTCCACTTCAAGTCCGTGGCGGTGGAGCTCCTGTGGTTCCTCCGCGGCGAAACCAACGTGCAGTGGATGCAGGACCAGGGCGTCACCATCTGGAATGAATGGGCGGATGCGGACGGCGACCTGGGCCCCGTCTACGGTGTGCAGTGGCGCAGCTGGCCCACTCCGGACGGCGGCCACATCGACCAGATCGCCGAGCTCGTGGACAACCTGAAGGCCAACCCGGACTCGCGCCGGCACATCGTCTCTGCCTGGAACGTGGCCGAGCTCAGCGACATGGCACTGCCGCCGTGCCACGCGTTTTTCCAGTTCTACGTGGCGGACGGGAAGCTCTCCTGCCAGCTGTACCAGCGCTCGGCCGACATGTTCCTGGGCGTCCCCTTCAACATCGCCTCCTACGCCCTGCTCACCTGCATGGTGGCGCAGCAGGTTGGCCTGGAACCCGGCGAGTTCGTCTGGACCGGCGGTGATGTGCACATCTACGAGAACCATATGGACCAGGTCCTCAAGCAGCTGGAGCGGGAGCCGTACGAGTACCCGCAGCTGCGGATCACCCGGAAGCCCGCCTCGATCTTCGACTACACCCTGGCTGACTTCGAGGTGGTGGGCTACCGGCACCACCCCACCATCAAGGCCCCGATCGCCGTATGAGCGCCGATCCGCAGGACTTTACGGCCCAGCTGGCCGGCTCCGTCACGGGCGTGGGCCTGGTCTGGGCGCAGACGCCGGACGGAGTGATCGGTAAGGACGGGGACATGCCCTGGCACCTGCCCGAGGACCTCAAGCACTTCAACCGCCTCACCGTGGGGCACCCCGTGATCATGGGCCGCAAAACCTGGCTCTCCTTCCCGGACAAGTACCGGCCCCTGCCCGGCCGGACCAACATCGTGATCACCCGGCAGCCGGCCTGGGCCGATACGCCCGAGGCGGCCGGCGCCGTGGTGGTTCCCTCGCTCGATGATGCGCTGCTGGAGTCGCAGTTCGTCGACGGCGGTGCAACGGTCTGGATCCTGGGCGGCGGCGAGGTTTTCCGGCAGGCCACTGCCCTGGCCAACGTCGCGGTGGTCACCACCATCGATGTAACCACCGACGGCGATACTTTCGCTCCCGAGCTTGGCACCAGTTGGGAGGCGGCCGCCTCAGTCCCTCCGGACGGCTGGCTGACCGCCGTCAACGGCACCCGGTACCGCTTCACCAAGTGGTCAAGAACTGAAGGCTGAACATGCTGAAAAAACCCGAAACCCTCTTTGTCCTGGGCTACATGCTGCTCCCCCTGCTGGCGCTGTTGTCCGCCATTGTGGGCCTGACCATGATCCTGGGCGGCAACAAGATCGCGGGAGCCATCATCCTGGTGGTGGTGACCCAGGTGTTTGCGTTTGGCGCTTTCTACACCATCCGGGCGCGCAAGGCTGCGGTGCTGGCGGAATCGGACCGCGGCTAGCCACAGCTTGTTGGATGGGGAGTCCGCCCCATCGCGGCCGGAGGCCTGCCCCGCCTAGGCTGGGCCGGAACCGTCCGGGGCGGTTGCAGTGAAACGAAAATGGGGGTTGGCCGGTGGCAGGAAACATGTGGGGCGCGGATGTGGCGCAGCTGCGGACGCTCGCGAAGCAGTTCAGCACGTCCGCCGACATGTTGCTGCAGCAGTCCACCCAGCTGACCAGCCAGATCAACAACAATCCCGCGTGGAAGGGCCAGGACGCTGCCCGGTTCCGCTCCGAATGGAACGGCGGCCACAAGAACCTCCTGCAGAAGACCGCCCTGCAGCTGCAGCGGGTGTCCAAGGTGCTGCTGTCCAATGCCGACCAGCAGGAACGGGCCAGTTCGGTGGGCGGACCCGGGGGCAATGGACCCGGCGGCAATGGACCTGGCGGAAACGGACCTGGGGGCTCCGATCCCGGCAACCCCGGAAACCCCGGAAACCCGTCCGGGCCGGACTGGCTGGCCGATCCGGATTCGCCCTTCCGCAACGGCTGGGACATCTACAACCTGGCGAAGGCCTTCCCCAACCTGCGTGCCGGAGTGTTCGACATGGCCGCCATGCTGCACAAGTCCCGGATCGGCGACTACCTGGACCCGGCCGCTTGGCGCGCCTTCCAGAACTCGAACGAGTTCAGCAAATTCTTCAACATGTCCAACAGCCTTTTCGAAGGGAAGTTCCAGGACGTCCTGGGCCTGGCCGAGGACACCAAAGCGTTCAAGTACCTGGACGGGTTCAGCAAGGGACTCGGCGTAGTGGGTGTGGGCCTCGATGGCCTCGACGCGTTCAATTCCTTCCAGGACGGTGAGTACGGCGACGCCGCGTACTCCACCACGAAGGCCCTGCTGGGTGCCGGCTCATTCCTTCCGCCGCCCGCCGGCACGGCGTGTATGGTGGCCAGCGGTGCCTTGGCGCTCTATGACAACGTCCCCGTCATCCATGACTCCGTGAACTACGTGGGCGGCAAGATCGCCGACGGTGCGGGAGCTGTGGGCGATGCCGTCAGCGACGGCGTCGGCGCCGTCGGCGACTTTTTTGGTTTCTAGGCCTGAGGAGAAACACCAGTGACTGAATCGACAACCACCGTCCCGCCCACCGCGGACCAGGTGTTCCCGGACGCAGCGGGCTTTGGGTTCGCCGAGCTGCTAGTGCTGCTGAACCTCCGCCGCGGCCCGGCCGCCACGGACTCGGCCCGCGCCCTCCGGCTCGAAGCAGAGCTGGCGGACAGCTCGCTGCTCTCCGCCGGGGCTTCATCCCTGGTGGCCCGCGGCGCTGCCAGGGTGGAGGCCGGCGGCGGGCTTTCCGTGGAAGGCCCGGTGGCTGCCCTGGCCGCTGTGCTGACGGCAGCCACCAAAAGGGTGCAGGTCAACCTCCTGACCGCCGATGCCGTGGACAACGTCCTGGCCATCGAGTCCGCCGACTACCGGATGTTGCTGCAGCCCAGGGCCTACCTCAGCTGGTTCGCCATGGCCCAGCGGCCGGACATCACCCCGGCCGAGGCCACCTTCTTTATCATCCGCAAACACCTTGAGGACAACCCCTCGGGCGGGGCCACGGTGCGGCTGCTCGAGGATCCCGCCGCCAACCAGTTGCTGATCAAGCGCACCGGGACCGGCTGGACAGTGGGCTACGGCGTGCTGGACGGCCCGGCGGAAGCCATCCGCGAAGAGCCCGGACTCACAGACACCCAGGTCCTTGACCGCATCCGTTCGATCCGGCAGGACTGAGATGGACAACAGCAACAGCCCAACCGCCGCCGACCAGCAGGTCCGGGCGGACCACGAGCAGGCAGTGGCACACGGCGAAAACCGGGTCCTGATGCGCACCATTGGAGGCCGGCTGCACAGCTATGCCCGGGACGAGCTCGGCGTGGTGACCGCCAGTTCCCACCCCACAGTGCGCTCAGCCGGTGGCCTGCTGGTGATGACCGTCTTCTTCGCTGCGGTGGCAGCCTTTTCCATCCTGTTGGTGACCGGTCCCGCCACCCGCGGCGGCGACCCGATGTGGGGCGCCCTGGTTCTCACCGCGGCAGGCCTGGGTGGTGTGGCCTACACGGGCCGGCTGGCCGGGATTGCGGCCAAAGCGAAGCGCCTCCGCACCGAACGCGGGGTCCCCGAGCCGAGTGCCAGGCAGTTCGACTGAACCGCGCCGCTGCCAGGTCCCGGGCGCACTCCGCCGGGTGCCGCCGTCGTCCGCGTTTCACGAAACCCCGGCAGTGACGTAACCGACTGTCGACTCCCGGCCGTGAAGTCTAAACTGGACGAATGACTACAGCAGCTACCCCTTCTGTCGGCCTGGTCGGATGGCGCGGCATGGTGGGCTCCGTCCTCATGCAGCGCATGCAGGACGAGGGCGACTTCGCCAACATCAACCCGGTGTTTTTCTCCACGTCGAACGCAGGCGGTGCCGCCCCGTCCTTTGCGGATGGTGCCGGCAAGCTTGAGGACGCGTTCGACGTCGACACGCTGGCCAAGCTGCCCATTATCGTGACCGCCCAGGGCGGGGACTACACCAAGCGGGTCCACAGCGAGCTGCGCGGCCGCGGCTGGGACGGCCTCTGGATCGATGCCGCCTCCACGCTCCGGATGAACGATGATTCGATCATCGTCCTGGACCCAATCAACCGCGATGTGATCGACAAGGGCCTGGTCAACGGCACCCGCGACTTCATCGGCGGCAACTGCACCGTGTCCTGCATGCTGATGGGCCTGGGCGGGCTGTTCAAAAACGGCCTGGTGGAATGGGGCACGTCCATGACCTACCAGGCGGCGTCCGGCGGCGGTGCGCGGCACATGCGCGAACTGCTCAGCCAGTTCGGCACGCTCAACGCCGAGGTCAGCACCGAACTGGACGATCCGGCATCGGCGATCCTCGAGATCGACCGCAAGGTCCTGGCGCACCAGCGCACCGACATCGACGCCACCCAGTTCGGCGTGCCGCTGGCGGGCTCCCTGATCCCCTGGATCGACGCCGATCTGGGTAACGGGCAGTCCAAGGAAGAGTGGAAGGCCGGGGTGGAGACCAACAAGATCCTGGGTACCGCCGAGGAAAACCGGATCATCATGGACGGCCTCTGCATCCGGATCGGCGCCATGCGTTCCCACTCCCAGGCGCTGACCCTGAAGCTCCGCGAGGACCTGTCAGTAGCTGAGATCGAGTCGCTCCTGGCCGCCGACAACGAGTGGGCCAAGGTGGTGCCCAACACCAAGGAGGCGTCCATGGCGGACCTGACTCCGGTGGCCGCGTCCGGCACCCTGGACATCCCGGTGGGCCGGATCCGCAAGATGGAGATGGGGCCGCAGTACATCAGCGCCTTCACCGTGGGCGACCAGCTCCTCTGGGGCGCCGCCGAGCCGCTGCGCCGCATGCTCAACATCGCCACCGGCAACCTGTAGCCCCGGTTTCTGCGGCCCTGTCCCGTGTGGACGGCCTTGGGCAGGGCCGCTCAAACGGGTTTGAGCCGCCTGTAGTGGTCAGCCTGCCAGGAAGTCCCGGTAGCGATTGGCAGCCTTCACCAAGGCCGCCTTCGCTGCCGGACCGAGGGACCTGGCGGGGTCAAAAAGTTCAGGAACGACGGCGGCACCCGGCCCAGTACCTGCCAGCGCCCACGTACCGATCACCTCTCCCCCGGCCACCACTGTCTTTTTGAACACCCCGTTGCCGCCGGGCACGATCCGGTCCGCGTACTCCGGGGGGAGGACCAGGCTGCGGTCCTGGTACCCCAGCAGGAACTCGTCAAAACCCGGCAGCAGCAGCAGGGAACGCCCGCCCGGGATGCCGCTGTCCAACAGTGACGCAGTTTCCGGCGACAGCCAATACTCCGTCCCGCCGAACTCCAGCGGAACCAGTTGGCTCCGGATTCCTGCCAGCGCTGCCCGGACTTCCGTCAGCGGGATCTGCGTCCACCAGGCAAAGTCGCGGACCGTTGCAGGCCCGTGGCTGCGCAGGTACCGGAGCAGGAACTCCGCCACGGCCTCCGGCCGGGAGAGCCGGCGCGAGACCGGGATCCAGTCGTCAAAGGCCACCAGCAGCTGCTGGTTTCCGGCCAGCGGGCCCTGGACCAGCCAGCCGTGCCGGCACAGCGTCCCCAGGAGGTGGATCCCCCGCTGGCCCTGCGTGGGCTGCCCTGCGGCCTCGAACTCCTTGAACAGGTCCGTGCGGCTGACCGGCCCACCCGCGCTGATCCGCGCCAGGGCAGCGTCGCGGGACTTTTCAATATCCGGCCAGGTGATGTCCAGCTCCCGGAACCGGGCTGCGATGCTGCGCGTCAGTTTGTCGGCGGTGAGGTCCAGCATCCAGCCCAGGTCCTCGGGCGGCACCAGGTGCAGGGTGCCGCGCATGGGCCAGGACCGGACCACGGTGCCGGCGTTGAGCGCTGCCCGCACATCATTCAGCCCTGCGCCGGGTACCCGGACCCCCACGGCCCACATGGCCGCCGGCAGGTCCTGCGCCTGCATGGCCGTCATCCAGCGGACCGCGTCCGGGACCGAGGCAAAACCGGTCCCGCCCGCGCCGGGCACCGGGCCGGGAGCCCCGGCCAGGCCCTGGGCGGCGAGCCGCAGCCTGCCCATTTTCCTGCCGTCCAGCCGGTACCCCGCCGCTGCTGCCATGGCCCCATCCTAGGCATGCGCCGGACCACGCGGCGAGGGGCACCTGACCTGGACCGTTAGGCTGGACGTATGACTTTGGGGAGTTTGTGGCTTTTGCTTGCGCGCCGGACCCGGCTGTGGATGGTCGGCGGGACGCTGGCCGTCCTGGCGGGGACGGCGCTGGGGCTGCTTTCGCTGACCGCATTTGTGGACAGCGGCAGGTCCGAACCGCTGGCGCTGCTCCCCTCCATGGCCCTGAGCCTTGGCGGCGGCTACGCGGTGCTTTTCCCCGGCATCAGTGCCAGCCGCTGCAACGTCCGGATCCACCGCAACTGGCGCGGGCATCCGCGGACGGGCAGGTTCCTGTGGACCCTCTCGCTGGCCGTTGCCGTGGCCGGCCTGGGCACCTGCATCGCTGCCGGGACAGTGAATCCCCTGGCCCCCGGCGTCCTGGTGTGGATGTTTATGGGCGTCTACCTGGCCCTGGCCGGCTGGGCCACGGCCATCATCGGCGCCTCGGCCGCCGCCCGGCAGGACCAGCCGGAACCACTGCGTGCCGGAGCTAGAGTTCCAGGCCGATAAGCAGTGGCTCGGGGTGCAGGGCAATACCAAAACGGCGTTCGACGCCGGCCCGCACCTCGCGTGCCACGGCCACCATGTCCGCGGCGCTGGCTGCGCCGCGGTTGGTGATGGCCAGCGTGTGCTTGGTGGACAGCGACGCCCGCCCGCCGGAGACACCTGAAGGGTCCAGGCCGAAGCCCTTGCCGAAGCCTGCCTGGTCGATCAGCCAGGCAGCGGAGAGCTTGACCAGCCCGCCCTCGCCCGCAGGGTACCGGGGAGCATCGGCCGGCAGTGCCGCTGCGAGGTCCGCAGACACGATGGGGTTGGTGAAGAAGGAACCTGTGGAGGAGGTGTCGGGGTCGGCCGGGTCCAGGACCATGCCCTTGGACGCGCGCAGCCGCAGGACCTCACGGCGGACGTCGTTGGCGTAGGCGCGCTTGCCCGGTTCCACGCCCAGCGCACGGGCCAGTTCCGCGTACCGGATGGGGGCGCTCATCCGGCCCAGGGGCAGCTGGAACTCCACTGTCAGCACCACGTAGCGGGGCGAGCCGTTAACGGTGGTCTGCTTGAGGATGGAGTCCCGGTAACCGAACTTGAGTTCGGAGCTGGTGAAGGTCTGCACGGCGTTGCGCTGCCGGTCCCAGGTGCGCACGGCGGCGATGGTCTGGGACACGTCCGAGCCGTAGGCACCCACGTTCTGGACCGGCGTCGCGCCCGTTGAGCCTGGAATCCCGGCCAGCGCCTCGATCCCGGACCAGGCGTGCAGCACCGCGTGCCGGACCAGGGCGTCCCAGTTGTGGCCCGCCTGCACCACCACTGCCACGCCGCCGCAGGAGTCCTCGGCGTTGACGGTAAACCCCTCCGAGGCGATCCGGAGGACGGTTCCGGGGAACCCGTCGTCGGACACGAGGAGGTTGGAGCCGCCGCTGATGATCAGCAGCGGGACGCCGGCGGCATCTGCGGTGCGGACGGCGTCGATGATCTCCGCCTCGGTGCGGGCTTCAATGAAGGTGCCGGCCGGGCCGCCGACAGCGGCCGTGGTGAGCTGGGAAAGCAGGGTGGGAGTCACCCATCCACAATACTAGGGAAAGTCAGGCGGCCTTCCGGGCCACGGGTGAGAGCACAAAGCTGACCACCAGCATCACCATCACGGCGAGCAGGGAATGCAGGATGCCCACATGTTCGGCCAGCAGGCCAAGCAGCGGCGGGCCGCACAGGAAAGCCCCGTAACCGATCGTGGACACCACGGAGACCCTGGCGGCGGCCTTGGCGGGGTCGTCGGCAGCGGCGGACATTCCCACCGGGAAGCCCAGCGACGCACCGAGGCCCCAGATGGCCAAGGCCACGTACGCCACCCACGGGACCGGGGCGAAAACGAACAGGCCCAGGCCGAGAACCGCCATCGCGGCGCAAAAGCGCATCACCGGCACCCGGCCGTACCGGTCAAGGACCAGCGTCCCGGCGAACCGGCCAATGGTCATGAAGGTGACGAACAGGCCGTACCCGGCTGCACCGGCCGCGTCTGACTGGTGGTGGCCGTCCGCGAGGGCCAGGGCCACCCAGTCGCCGGCGGCACCTTCGGCCAGCGCCAGCCCCAGCACCATCACGCCGAGCAGCAGGGTCCGCCGGTCCCGCCAGGCCTGGGCGATCTGCCGTTTGCTGTCCAGCGGTGCGTCCACCGGCTCCGGCTGGCCGGCCGGGGCGAGCACCGGGATGGGCCCTGTGGCGGGATCGCCGAAGCTGTCCGCCGAATAGGTCCGCTCCCCCGCTACGGGGGTAATGTCGGCACGGAACCAGGACGCCGCCGTCGCCACCGAAACGGCCACCACCGCGCCGGCTGCGGCCAGGTGCCAGAACACGGGAACGGAGATTGCGGCCGCCCACGCGCCCAACCCGGCGCCCGCCACGGTGCCCAGGCTGAACGCGCCGTGCAGCCGGGGCATGATGTGCCGTCCGAGGGCACGTTCGACGGCGGCCCCCTCCACGTTCGAGGCGGTGTTCCAGCTGGCTGTTCCCAACCCGATCACTGCCAGGCCGGCGGCTGTAGCCACGGGGCTGGCCAGCACGGAGGTCCCGAAGCCGGCCAGCAGCAGGCCGCAGCCCACCATGACGCTGCCTGTCCGGATGGTGCGTTTGGATCCCAGCCGCAGCACAATCAGTCCCGATGCGGACACTGACACAAACGAGCCCAGGGTCATGCAGAGCAGGAGCAGGCCGATGTTGCCCGGTGTCAGGTCCAGGCCGTCGCGGATGGCAGGGAGCCGGGACACCCAGGACGCGAAGGCCAGGCCGCTGGCGCCGTACGCCACTACAACGGCGTTGCGCCAGGAGCTGACCTGGGTGGTGGTGGCTGCGGTGGTCAAAGCCGTCGGCTCAGGAAACCCGGACGACGGCCTGGGCCTTCATCAGGACTTTCTGTCCGGCGGCGGTGACGGTGAGGTCCACGCGCGCGGTGCGGGCCTCGGCGTCGAGCTTTCCGATGGTGCCGGTGACCTCGATGGTGGCGCCGGCGTCGGCCGTGCCGGTGGTGTCGGTGACCACCACGGGCTTGGTGAAGCGGGTCTGGAAGTCCATCACGGCGGCGGGGTCGCCGGCCCAGTCGGTGACCAGCTGCACCACGGCGCCCATGGTGAACATGCCGTGTGCGATCACGCCGGGCAGTTCCACGCCGGTGGCGAAGGCTTCGTTCCAGTGGATGGGGTTGAAGTCGCCGGACGCGCCCGCGTATTTGACCAGGTCGGTGCGGCTGACCTCAAGGGTGCGGCTGCCGATTTCCTGGCCGGCGCTGAGTTCGCTGAAGGTGGGGCTCATGGTTACTGTCCCTCTCCGCGGACCAGGATGGAGGATGTGGTGGTGGTGACCTGTTCGCGGCCGCCTGCTGCGTCCACGGCGAAAATCTCGGAGCGGGTGGTCAGCATCGCGCCGCCGCCCATGGACCGGACGCCGTCCACGTGCAGTTCCGCGACGAGCCGGTCACCCGCGAAGATGGGCCGGTGATGCGTGAAGCGCTGGTCGGCGTGGACCACGCGGGTAAAGTCGATGCCGGCCTCCGGGTCCTCGATGAGCTGGGCGTCGGCGCGCTGGGCGATGATGATGGCGAACGTGGGCGGCGCCACCAGGTCCGGGTGGCCCAGGGCGGTGGCGGCGTCAACGTCAAAGTGGGCGGGGTGGGTGGCCTTGACGGCGCGGGCGAACTCGCGGATCTTCTCGCGGCCAACGTCGTACACCTCGGCGGCAGGGTAGCTGCGGCCCTGCAGGTCCGGATTGATAGTCATGGACTCCAGCCTATCGCCAGCCCGGCGGCAGGCCCGTCAGCGCCGCAGGTTCCGGCGGATCGACTGGCTGCGGACCACCATGGCCACGATGTGCAGGACCAGGCCCAGGCCAATCACCGGCAGGGACGCGATGGCGAGGCCCTGGTTGCCGCTGGTGTTGCCCACCAGGTTCAGGACGATGCCGATGGCGATGAGTCCCATCGCGCTGAAGACCATGACTTTGTAGGAGGTGGGCGCCGTGGCCCAGAATTCGTTCAGCACCGTCCCAGTTTACCGGGCCTTGTCAGAACAGCTGTTCCTGGATGGCCGGGACCTCTGAGTCAAAGCTGCCCAGGACCACGGTCCGGGCCGCGAGCCCGCCAAGGTTCACCACAAAAGCGGCGTCCGAACCCGTCAGGTGCGCCAGGGCGTTGGTCCCGCTCAGCCCGGTAACCCGGAAGCCGTGGCCGCCGCCGTCCAGGGGGTGCGGGTAGGCATGCCGGGGCGTCGCAGCGTAGAGGGGCGCGGCCTGCGCCGGCCGGATCCACTGCTCCGCCACAGGGGTATAGGGCTCGACGGCGGCGCGCGCCAGCAGGGTCCGCACCTCACCGGCGCGGCGGGCGTTGATGGCGTCGATCTCCGGCGCGGCCAGCGGCTGGAGCAGCGCTTCGGTTTTGGCTGCGGACCGGATCTGCTGGGTGAGGGCCAGGTCCGCGGTGACCTGGTCCTCCAGGACGCGGACGGCCCGGCCATCGGCCGTGTGGGCTACGTAGCGGGCTGCGACGGCGCCCTGCTCCGCCAACCGGTTCCACTTCCGCGGGCCGGAGGCGGTGCCCACTTTGGTGGCGCCGCCGGCGAAGGTGGCCACGTACAGCCAGTGCTCCTGCATGAGGTAGCTCCGCAGCCCGGGCGGGACCCGGCCGCCGCGGTGGAAGTCGTGGATCAGCCGGGAGTCGTCCAGCATAAAGCACTGCCCGCACTGTTTGCCCTTGGTGGCCGGGCTGGCCTTGGCGCAACGGACGTGCGTGCGTGATCCGGCGGAGTGGACCACCTGGTGGCCCAGGCAGAACCGGCCCGGAGCCGCGACCCGGAAACCGAGCCTGCTCCCCGGAGCCAGCCCCACGTTGCGGAAGTCCCCCTCCGGTGACTGCAGGCGCAGGACCGGAGTGCCGCCGTCGGCCGCTGTTCCGGTTGCCGGCGGCCCATCCCAAAAGACCCCGTGGACCAGGTACGGGGCCACGGGGTCTTGGGAGGGTGCGGTGGAGGGCATTACAGCGCCGGCTGCACCCCGAAGGCCACGGCGAGCTTCATGATCTTTTCGGCGCGGCCCAGGCGGGGCAGGTCGGAGCCGTCACGGATGACGCGGCCGTTGGCCTCGAAGTCGTTCATGAAGTCGGTGGCCCAGGCGACGTCCGACGGGGTGGGGCTGATGACTTCGTTGATGACGGGGGTCTGGTCGATGGCCAGGCAGAGCTTGCCGGTCATGCCCATCATCACGGTGATCCCGGTCTGCTCGCGCAGGATGGGGTGGTTGGTGCCCACGGTGGGACCGTCGATGGGGCCCGGCAGGTTGCCCACGCGGCTGGCCACAACGAGCTTGGCGCGGGGGTAGGCCATGGCTTCGGCAGTGGCTGCCATGCCGGTGTCGCGGCGGAAGTCGCCGGAGCCGAAGGCCAGGCGGAAGGCGCCCTGGGCCTTGGCGATGTTGTTGGCTTCCTCGATGCCGATGGCGGATTCCACCAGCGGGATGACGGGGGTCTTGCCGTCCATGCGGTGGAAGCTTTCGGTGACCTGGTCCGCAGATTCGGTCTTGGCGAGCATAACGCCCAGCAGTCCGGGGGTGCCGCGGAGGCCGGCGAGGTCATCGGCCCAGAACGGGCTGGTGGCATCGTTGATGCGGACCCAGGCTTTGCCGCCCCCGGTGAGCCAGTCGATCACATGGCCGCGCGCCTGGTCCTTCTGCGAAGGGTCAACGGCATCTTCAATATCCAGGATGATCGAGTCGGCCCGCGACACCGCGGACTGGTCGAAGAGCTCGGTCTTCATGGCGTTGACAAGCAGCCAGGAGCGGGCGATTTCAGCGGGGATATTCCGTTCGGACCTTACGGTTTCGGTGGAAATGGTAGACGTCATGCCTCTACCGTATCTGGCGGGGGGCGCCCTGCGCGAAGCATTATGGGCCCGCGGACCGACCAATACGAACAAAACCGAATGTGACCGGCGCGCCACCCAACTGACTCGCAGTTGTTGTCGTTATGGGCGGTCAAAACGACAACAAGTGCGAGTCAGTTGGGGAGGGTCAGGGGATGTTGCTGCCCCGCGCAGTGACCCACAGGCCGTACCACTGCGCCCGGGTCATGGCCGCCGCCACCCGGCGGGCATCGGCGCAGGCCTGGATCCGGGCCGGGTTGACCGTACCGATCACGGGTGCGATCCCGGCCGGGTGCTTCATCAGCCAGCCCAGCAGGACGGACTCCCCCGTGGTGTCCAGTTCCGCGGCAAGGTCCGCCACGAGTGCTGCCGTGGCCAGGTCCGCCGGGCTGGCATCCGCGGGTGCGGCACCCGTGTACAGCCCACGCGCCAAGGCACCGTAGGCCTGCAGGGTCACGCCGTGGGCGGCACAGTATTCCAGCGTGCCGCGCGGGAAGCTGTAGGCCAGGTCCTCCGGATGGTTGACCAGCACCTGGCTTTCCAGCCAACCCCGCGCCAGCAGGCTCAGCTCCAGCTGGTTGGCCACCACCGGGGTGTCCAGCCGGTCCTGCAGCGCACCGATCTGCGCCCCGGACATGTTGGACACCCCCAGGTGCCGGACTTTCCCTTCTGCCATCAACTGCCCGACGGCGGCCGCCACCTCCGCGGGGTCCGCCAGCGGATCCGGGCGGTGCAGCAGCAGGACGTCGACGTAGTCCGTCTGCAGCCGGGCCAGGCTGCCGTTGACCCGTTCCAGGATGGCGTCCCGGCTCAGGTCGTAGTGCGTTTCCAGGCCGCGTTCGTTCAGCCTGATGCCGCACTTGGTCTGCAGCCGGATCCGGTCCCGCAGGCCCGGCGTGGCGGCCAGGACCTCGCCGAACACCTGCTCGGACTTGCCGTTGCGGTAAATGTCGGCATGGTCGAACAGCGTGATGCCGGCAGCCAGCGCGGCCTGGACGGCAGCGGAGGCCTCCGCTACCTGCTCCGGGCCGTACGGGTCATCGGACCAGCTGCCGCCCAGGCCCATGCAGCCGTAGATCAGTTCCTGCATCAGGCTCCCCGCCGCCGGCGCACAGCAGGCATCAGCGCAGCCAGGCGGTGGTGCTGGCGGGCAGCTTGCCGTCCTCGAGCGGTCCGCTGGCCACCAGCACGGTACCGGCGGGAAGGTCCACGGCGGTATCCCCGAAGTTGGTGACCGACTGCCAGCCGCCGGGACGGCTGAAGTGCAGCACCTCCGGGTTGCCGGTTTTGTGCCAGGTGAGTTCCTCGGCACCCTGGAGTTCGCGGCGGAGCTTCAGGGCGGTCCGGTAGAGCTCCAGCGTGGAGCCGGGGGTGCCGTCCTGGGCCTCCACGGCGTAGGAGCTGAACCAGTCCGGCTGCGGCAGGTGGGCGCCGCCGTCACCGAAGCCGAAGGAGGTCCCCTCCACCTTCCACGGCAGCGGGACGCGGCAGCCGTCGCGACCAATCTCCACACCCTTGTTGCGGAAGAACGTAGGGTCCTGGCGCTCGGCGTCCGGAATGCCTGCCACTTCCTGCAGCCCGAGTTCCTCCCCCTGGTACAGGTAGGCGGAACCGGGAAGCGCGAGCATCAGCAGGGTCGCGGCACGGGCCCGGCGCTCACCGAGGGCCATGTCCAGGTCTGCTTCCGGTCCGCCGGCCAGGAGCCAGCCCTTGCCGTCCTGGCCCTTGGCGTGGTCTTTGCCCTTGGAGACCTGCGGCAGGCCGTAGCGGGTGGCGTGGCGGACCACGTCGTGGTTGGAGAAGACCCAGGTGGAGGATGCGCCGGTGGCCTCGGCCTCGGCCAGGTTCCGCGTGATGATCGCCTGGTATTCGTCGGCGTCGAAGTCGGCCTGCAGGAGGTCGAAGTTGAAGGCCTGCCCCAGTCCTTCCGGGCTGGCGTAGCGGGCCCTGCGGGTGGCGTGCACCCAGGCCTCGGCCACAGCGGTGCGCGGCGGGTTGTACTCGTTGAACACCGCACGCCATTCGGCGTAGATCTCATGGACTTCGTCGCGGTCCCAGAACGGGTGCGAGCCATCCGGGAACCCGTCCGTGCCCGAGTTTGCCTCGGAGAGGTCCGCCTTGGCGATCAACGGTTCGGTCAGGTCCTTGGTGAGGGCATGCGCCACGTCCACGCGGAAGCCGTCCACGCCACGGTCAGACCAGAACCGGAGGGTCTTCAGGAAGTCGTCCCGGATTTCGCGGTTGGACCAGTTCAGGTCGGGCTGCTCCTTGGCGAAGATGTGCATGTACCACTGGCCCGGGGTGCCGTCCGGTTCCGTGATGCGTTCCCAGGCGGGGCCACCGAAGACGGAGTCCCAGTCCGACGGCGGGAGGTCGCCGTTTTCGCCCAACCCGTCGCGGAAGATGTAGCGGTCGCGGGCGGCTGAACCCTTGGGAGCGGCAAGCGCCTCCTGGAACCATACGTGCCGGTTGGACGAGTGGTTGGGGACGATGTCTGCGATCAGCTTGATGCCGGCGCCGTGGAGCGCAGCGGACATTTCGGCGAAGTCCGCCAGGGTGCCCAGCTTCGGATCCACATCGCGGTAATCGTCCACATCGTAGCCGCCGTCAGCGAGGGCGGAGGGATAGAACGGGCTCAGCCAGACGGCGTCGATGCCCAGTTCCTTCAGGTAGGGAACCTTCGCCGTGATGCCTTTGATGTCGCCCAGTCCGTCACCGTTCGAATCCGAAAAGCTGCGCGGATAGATCTGGTAGACGGACGCCTGGCGCCACCAGTTCGCGTCAGTCAGGCGATCGGAGTCGGTCAGGGTTGCCAGCGTGGCGGTGGTGGGCAAGGGAGGTTCCTTTTCTTAAGTGGGGGTTTTGTGGTGGTTTTGCCGTCTCTTCGGACAGTACCTATCCGCGGGCGGGCTGTAAACCATCGGGAAACGGCTTAAGGACGCGGGCCGGGCCCTGGCCAGAGTCAGCACCATCCCGCGGCCAACGATTTATTTTGATTCTAAATTTAGTTGTTCAAGTATTATGGCGGGCAGGCAATCGGAAGGTCAAGACGATGATGGACAGCACAGCGGCGACGCCCCAGCTGCTGCGGCGCGTCAGCTCCGGAGCAGTCCTCGGTTATATGCGCGCCTCGGCCGCCGTGACCGTCACCGAGATCATGGCCGCCACCGGCCTGACCCGGGCCACGGCCATCTCCGTGTGCGACGAGCTGGTCCAGCGCGGCTGGCTCCGGGAACTGGAGAACCAGCGCGCCCACGGGGACTACCGCAAAGGCCGGCCTGCCCGCCGCTTCGAGCTGGATGAACAAGCCGGCTGCGTACTGGGGATGGACGTAGGTATCTCCAAAGCCACCGTGGTGGTGGCCGATCTCCGCGGTAAGGTCCTGGGCCGTGCCACCTCGGCCTTTGCCGGGGCGGAAATCTCCGCCGGGGAACGCATCACCGTCATTGACAGCACCGCCCTGCGGGTTCTCGAGTCCGTGGGCGCCACCCCGGACTCGGTCTTGGCCGTGTGCGCCGGCATCGCCGCCCCCGTGGACCGGCACGGTGAGGTGTTGCTCAGCCAGCGGTTCTGGGGATTGTTCGACGTCGGGCTCCGCGACGCCCTGCGCGACCGGCACGGCTGGAAGGTCCTGCTGGAAAATGACGCCAACCTCGCGGCGCTCGGCGACCGGTGGCGCGGGGCAGCCATGGGCGTGGAGGACGTGGTGGTCATCCTGGGCAGCGAGCGGCTGGGCGCTGGCATTGTGGACGGCGGGCGGCTGTTGCACGGCCTGTCCGGCGGCGCCGGCGAGCTGGCGTTCCTGGACATGGTGGAAGGCGTGGGCGACACGTTCGGCATCGCCGCCCTCGCCAGGGACTGGGCAGCGGCGGAATTGGCCGCCGGCGCCAGCACCAGCCTGCGCCGGCAAGCCGGCGCGGAGCAGGTTTTCGCCGCCGCTGCGGCTGGAGACGCCGTGGCGGTACGGATCCTGGACCGGATCGCAGACCGGATGGCCCGGGTGGTAGGCGCCGTGGGCACATTCCTGAACCCCGAGCTGGTGGTCATCGGCGGTGCCGTGGCCGGCTCGGCCGGTGTACTCCTGGCCCCCATCACGGAGCGGCTGGCGGAATTCACCGCCACTCCCCCACGGGTGGCCGTCTCGCCGCTGGGCGACGCGATCGTCACCGTGGGTGCTGTGCGCTGCGCCCTGGACTACGTGGAGCGCCACTCCCTGGACTTGGAGCTGGCAGCAAACATCGGGGCCTGAGCCCGCCCGGGCCTCATTCGATCAAGTCCTATTCGGGCATGATCATGGTGCGCAGGTCGAGCTGCCGCAGCACCCTGTCCGCCACTTCCGGATCCATGTCCGGCTCGTTCCGGGCCAGCACCACTTCCTGCCGGGCCGCGTCCAGGGCGATGGTCTGCACGGCGATGGCCAGCTCCCGCCCACGTTCGCGTTTGTCCGCCAGCGGCTCGTTGCGCAAACTGCCGTCCAGCAGTTCGGCGTGCAGCCGCTTCATCCGTTCCCGGACCAGTGCCACCTTCTCCGGCGGCAGGTCCTTCATCAGGTTGTGCTGCTTCAGGGCAGCGACGGCGGCCGTCTGGGCCCGCTTGGCCAGCACCCGGGCGGCGTCCCGCTCCTCGGATCCGTCCTGGGAGGCGTTCAGCACCCGCATCAGCCACGGCAGCGTCAGCCCGGGCAGGACCAGGGTGGCCAGCAGCACGGCGCAGGCAATCACCAGCAGGTGGTCCCGGGCCGGGAACGGCGTCCCGTCCGCCAGGGTCAGCGGCAGGGCCAGGGCGAGTGCCAGGGTGGCCAGGCCGCGCATGCCGCACCAGGTGAGGATCAGGACTTCCTTGGCCGAAGTGGGCTGCAGCAGGTTCTGCCGTTTCCGGGCCCCCATGGCCAGGATGGCCAGCCACAGGAAACGGGCAGCAAACACCAGGACGCAGACCACGGCGGCCACCCCCAGCATCCCGTAGATGGCGGACCCTTCGGCGTGGATGACCTGCCGGATCTCCAGCCCCACCAGCCCGAACGCCAGGCCCGTGACCAGCAGTTCCACCACGTCCCAGAACGCGGTCCGGGTGACCCGCTCAGCGGCGTCCTGCGGCCGGGAATGCCGCTGCATCTCCAGCGCCGTGACCACCACGGCGATCACACCCGAGGCGTGCACCTCCTCCGCGAGGATGTAGGCGGCAAACGGCACCACCAGGGTGACGGCGGTGCGGGCCACCATGGAGGTGACCAGCCTGGTGACCAGGGCAATCAGCCAGCCCATGGCGACGCCCACCACCACCGCAAGTGCCGCACCGATCACAAACTGCAGGACGACGTCGGGCGATATCCGGGTGCCGCCCACGGCAGCAGCCACGGCTGCCTGGAAGATGACGATGGCGGCGGCATCGTTGAAGAGGCCTTCGCTCTGCAGGACGGTGATGAGCCGGCGTGGCATATGGACCCGGCCGGCCACGGATTCAACGGCGACCGGGTCGGGCGGGGCCACCATGGCGCCCAGGGCGATCGCGGCGGGGATGCCGATGCCCGGGATCATCAGCCACGCGGCGCCGGCCACCACGGCGGTGCTGATGACCACCAGGGCCACCGCCATCATGATGAGTGTCCGCCAGCGGACCCGGAAAACGGCCCACGAACTTCGCTGGGCGGTGGCGAACAGCAGGGGCGGCAAAAAGATCGGCAGGATCAGTTCCGGCGCAATGTCCAGGTCCGGGAACCCCGGGATGAACGTCAGCCCCACGGCGAGCAGGAGCATCAGGACCGGGTAGGGAAGCCGCAGCCTGTCGCCCAGTCCCACGGCGAGCACCGTGGCCAGCAGAAGTCCGATGATAAGTGCCAGCTGGCCCATGTGCCCACTTCCTGCAGCCGGGGCTGCCTGCAGGCGGTGGAACCTCCGGCCGCCCCGTCCACCCTATCCGCCGGGCCGGGGCGCCGGTGGTTAGTCCACCGACTCCAGCGCCGAGGACACGGGCAGTGAGCCGTCACGGAAGCTGATGGTCCGCTTGGCCGTTGCGGGCAGGTCCAGTACGGCGGCCGCGACGATGGCCACGTTGGTGCGGGACGTGTCGCCGCCGCCCTCGGGATCCGGATCCACCTCGATCCGGCCGGTGCCGGGGCCTTCAGTCAGGGTGCCGGGGCCCAGGATGGTCCAGGCCAGCTCCGTGCCGCGCAGGTATTCGTCAGCGTCCGCCTTGGCCTCGGCGTAAGCGAAGAAGCTGTTGCTTTCGGGGACGCCGTGGTCCTTGCCGGCGCCCAGGTAGGACACCATGACGTAGCGGTCGACGCCGGCCTCCGCCGCCGCGTCCATGGACCGGATGGCGGCATCACGGTCCACCGCATAGGTCCGTTCCGGGCTGCCCCCGCCGGCCCCGGCGGACCAGACCACGGCGTCAAGGCCCTGGAACGCGGCGGCGAGGTCCGCCGTCGTCGAGTTTTCAACGTCAAGGACCGACGGCGTTGCGCCCGTCGCCTCGACGTCGGCGCCATGGTCGGGGTTGCGGATGAACGAGGTGACGGTGTGGCCTTCGGCCGCCAGGAGGGTGGACAGGTGGAGGGCCACTTTGCCGTGGCCGCCGATGATTGCGATTCGGGTCATTGACCCATTCTGCCCTCAGGGACGGACAGCGTAGCGCAGATAAAGTACGCCGCTGGCGAACCGCCGCTGTTCCAGCAGCTCAAACGAGGCCGCCAGGCCTGCGGGCAGGAACGGCAGCCCGCCGCCCACGGCCACGGGGACGATGAAGAACCGGCATTCGTCCACCAGCCCGGCTGAGAGCGCCGCACCGGCAAGGGTGGGCCCGCCGATGCCGATGGTCCCCTCCGTGGCGTCCTTGAGCCTGCGGATGTCGTCCGGGCGGAACTCCCGCTCCAGGCGGGTCCGGGCGGTGGTCACGGCGTCCAGCGTGGCCGAGTACACGGTTTTGTCCGCCGCCTGCCAGATCCGGGCGTAGTCCTGGATCTGGGGTGCATCCGCCGGGCCGCCCATGTCCTCCCAGACCGACATGACCGCGTACATGCGGCGGCCAAAGAGGTAGGTCCCCACCTCCCGCTCAAGGTCGTTGATGAAGGAGTGAACCTCGGCGTCCGGGGCGCCCCAGTCGAACTTGCCCTGCCGGTCCGCGGTGTAGCCGTCCAGGGAGGCGATGGTGGAGTAGATCAGCTGGCCCATGCGCCAATTGTGCCCGCCTCAGGCCCTGCGGGCCATCACCAGCTGCTGGGCCAGGGTCCAGGCGTTCGAAGCCGTCCAGTACACCAGCACTCCGAGAGGGAAGTACACCCCGCCCACGGCGAACACCAGAGGCAGGACAAACAGCAGGCGCCGTTGCAGCCGCCCGGCCGGATCCAGGGCACTGCCAGGCAGCGCCCTGGAGAGGACAGCACGCTGCGCCAACACCTGGCAGGCGGCCATCACCACGATCATGCCCACAGCAAGCAGGGCAACGGCGCCTGCCTCACCGCCACCATGAAGGAGGGACGCGGACAGCGGAGCACCGAGAATGGCGGCGGCATCGAACTGGACCACTTGCGCGGCGTCCAGCGCTGCGAGTCCTGCCCCGCTGCGTGCTGCAACGGGGATCCCGGACAGCACCTGGAATGCTGCCAGGAAGAAGGGCGCCTGGAGCAGCAACGGCAGGCACGCCGCAAACGGATTGGTGCCGTGCTCCTTGTAGAGCGCCATCTGCTCCTTTGCCAGCGACTGCCGGGAGGCTGGATCCGTGCGGCCGGCATAGCCGTCCTGCAGGGCCTTCAGGCGGGGCTGCAGCTCTCGCATCCCCTCCTGCGCCCGGACCTGGGCCAGGAACAAGGGAAGCAGAACCGCCCGGAGCGCCAGCACCACACCGATGATGGCCAGGGTCCACGTCCAGCCGCTTTCTGCCGGCAGCCCCACGGCGGCCAGGCCGTCGTGAAAAAGCAGCAACGCGCCGGATACAAGCCACCTGAACGGCGCCAGCACCGCATCAGCAAAGTCCACCCAGTCCCCCAACCGCCGGTTCCTGCCAAGCTACTGCGGATCCGGGCGCTTGTCACGGCTGCGGCTCCGGCCGGACAGCAAAAACCCCCGGCATCCTTGACGGATCCGGGGGTCTTGTCCTGTAGCGGTGGGGAGGCTCGATCTCCCGACCTCACGATTATGAGTCGTGCGCTCTAACCAACTGAGCTACACCGCCACGAATGAGAAAAACCTGCGCCAAGCCGGTCAAAACCGCCTTGACACAGGCCCTCATTCAGAGCCCCCCACCGGAATCGATCCGGTGACCTCGTTCTTACCAAGAACGCGCTCTACCACTGAGCTAGGGGGGCAACGAAGAAATACTCTACCGGAAGTTTCAGCTCCCAACAAATCGGCGCCGGGACCCGTCCCCCGGGTCCGCTGCAGCCGTGCCGGCGGCCTGCCTTGGGCCCGCTTTCCGCGCCAATACAGGCATCCGGGACCGCTGGCGGCGCCCCGCACCGACGTGCCACGCCGTCAAAAGACGTCCGAAGGCGGCGATCCAGCCGCGGGATGTGGCGAGCCACACACCGAGCCGCGGGGTGCCGGCGCCCCGGCACCCGGGCGGCAGGGCGCCGTCGGCCGCTCCAGCACCTGGTTTAACGCAAAAGGATGGGCCGGCTCGAAAGCCGGCCCATCCTGGAAGCGTCAGACTAGCTGACGTTTACCACTTGCCCTTGCGGTTGAAATCGCGCTGGCCGCCCTCGCCGCGCGGCTTGCGGGAGCCGTCGCCGTGGCCGCCGAAGCGGGAGTCGCTGGCCTGGCCGCGGCTGGCGCCGGACTCGGAACCGAAGGAGCTCTGCGAACGCTCGCTGTACGTGCGGCCGCCACGGTCAGCGGAGGACCGCTCGCCGTCGTTCTTGCGGAAGTCCTTTTTGAACCCGCCGTTGCCCTTGAAGTTTCCGCCGCCGCTGCCGCCGCCGGAGTAACCGCCGCGGTCGCCGCCACGGTTGCCCTGGTACGCGCCACGCTCGCCGCCGCCGGACGGCTTACGTCCGTTGTCCAGTTCGAGGTGGATCAGCTCGCCGCCGATCCGGGTGCGGGACAGTGCCTTCAGCTGGTCGGCGCTGAGATCCGCGGGGAGCTCCACCAGGGAGTGGTCCGAGCGGATGTCGATGCCGCCGATCTGTGCGGAGGAGATGCCGCCTTCGTTGGCAATGGCGCCAACGATCGAACCGGGCATAACGCGCTGGCGGCGTCCCACGGCGATCCGGTAGGTGGCGTTGCCCTCGGTGAGGGTGCGGGTGGGGCCGCGGGAGCCGAAGCCGTCCTTGGCGCGTTCGCGCTTCTGGAACTCGGGAGCTGCGGGCAGTTCCTTGACCAGGAGCGGCTGGCCGCCCTGTGCCATAACGGCCAGTGCAGCGGCGATCTCCGCTGCCGGCACGTTGTGCTCTTCCTCGTAGGAGGAGATCAGGTCGCGGAAGGCCGAGACGTCCTGCGACGCCAGGGTTTCGGTGATCTTTTCGGCGAACTTGCCCAGGCGCAGGGTGTTGACCGTCTCGGCGGTGGGCAGGTGCATCTGCTCCACCGGCTGGCGGGTGGCCTTTTCAATGGACCGCAGCAGGTACTTCTCGCGCGGGGTCATGAACAGGATGGCGTCGCCGGAGCGGCCTGCACGGCCCGTGCGGCCGATGCGGTGCACGTAGGACTCGGTGTCGTGCGGGATGTCGTAGTTGACCACGTGGCTGATGCGCTCCACGTCGAGGCCACGGGCGGCGACGTCGGTGGCCACGAGGATGTCGATGCGGCCTTCCTTGAGTGCGTCAACGGTGCGCTCGCGCTGCTGCTGCGGGATGTCACCGTTGATGGCGGCGGCCTGGAAGCCCCGCGCCTTCAGCTTGTCGGCGAGGTCCTCGGTGGCCATCTTGGTGCGGACGAAGGCGATGACGCCGTCGAACTCTTCAACCTCGAGGATGCGGGTCAGGGCATCGAGCTTGTGCGGGCCCATGACCTGCAGGTACCGCTGGCGGGTGTTGGCGCCGGTGGTGGTCTTGGACTTCACCGAGATCTCGGCCGGGTTGTTCAGGTACTGCTTGGACATCCGGCGGATCTGGCTCGGCATGGTGGCGGAGAACAGAGCCACCTGGCGGTCCGAGGGGGTCTGCTGGAAGATCTGCTCAACGTCCTCGGCGAAGCCCATGCGGAGCATTTCGTCGGCTTCATCCAGCACCAGGTACTGGAGTTCGGACAGGTCCAGGGAACCCTTGGAGATGTGGTCGATGACGCGGCCGGGGGTACCCACAACAACCTGGGCGCCGCGGCGGAGGCCGGCAAGCTGCGGGCCGTAGGCCGAGCCGCCGTACACGGGGAGGACCGTGAAGTCATCGATGTGCTTGGCGTAGGAGGTGAAGGCTTCGGCAACCTGGAGCGCGAGCTCGCGGGTGGGTGCCAGGACCAGGGCCTGGGTCTTGCGGGACGGGCCGTTCAGGTCGTGCAGTTCAGCAAGGCGGGACAGGGCCGGCACTGCGAATGCTGCAGTCTTGCCGGTACCGGTCTGCGCCAGGCCCACAACGTCGCGGCCCTCAAGCAGCAGCGGGATGGTGGCGGCCTGGATGGGTGAGGGCTTCTCGTAGCCAACATCCTGCAGGGCGGCCAGGACGCGGCCGTCGATGCCGAGGTCGGCGAACTTGATGCCGTCCTCGTCGTCGCCGGCTTCCGGGGCGGCGGCGGGGGCCTCTTCGGCGACGGGAGCCTGAGCGGCCGGCGCTTCTTCAGCAGCCGGCGCTTCTTCGACGGGTGCCTGTGCAGCCGGAGCCTCTTCGGCAGCCGGAGCCTCTTCGGCGGCGGGTGCTTCTTCAGCGGCCGGCGCTTCTGCGGCCGGCGCTTCTTCAGCGGCGGGGGTGTTCAACGCGGGGGCGTCGCCGGCTTCGATGAAGGTGGCAGCGGCGTCGACGTGTTCGTTGTGATTTTCGGGCATAGGGAAGTGTTCCTCATCCATAGGGGGCCAGGCGGCACAACCCGAGGTGAGCGGAGCCGCAGTGCGTGTGACACGATGCGGCCGGGCAAACGTTGACCGGCCGGTCACTGGAAGTCCGGCGCTTTCGCAATCCCGTGGCAGGACTTCCCGCTGCATCTCTTGGCTGCTATCCCAGCAGTCTGTACAGCGTTTTCTTTAGCCGGCTCTCCCTATGAAAATGCCCGCATCGCTTGCGCGGGCCCCAACACTTGCCAGTCCTGCCTCAAAAATTGGGCAGGAATAAGGGATTTCCGGAGTGGGGGATATTTCAAGTGTACCGGACGGACCCGCAGGTATGGTAATCAGCGGGCACGACGGCGCCGGTGAGCTTGGCCACACGGCTGCGGCAGGGTCCCGGTGCAGTCCGCCGCCCCGCCTCACGCCCGCGAGATGGCACTTCGCGGCAATGTCCGGCGCGGACATTGCCGCTAAGTGCCATCTCGCGCAGTGGAGGGGGCGGAGTCAGGACGAAAGCTGCCGCTGCAGCGCCTCGAACTTCTTCCTGAACTCGGGCTGCTGGAGCCGGATCTCGCCGTCGGCGTCTGCATCCTTCAAGGCCTCCATGGCCTCGGCGTCCGGCGCGCTGAACCACTGGCCCACCGTGATGCCGTGGGTGGGGATGAAAGTGCGGTGGATGTGGTCCCCCGCCTGGATGGTGCCGGTGCGAAGCACCCGGAGGTATGCGCCCACCCGGCCCGCCTCGGTGAACCGCTTGACGAGCCGGGCCTCGCCCAGGCGCCGCTGGAACGTGGCGCAGGGCGTGCGGGGGGAGGTAACCTCCACCTCAACATCCAGGCCGATCTTCCAGCGTTCGCCGATCACGGCTCCGGTGGCGTCCAGGCCCGCCACCCGCAGGTTCTCGCCGAAAACTCCGGGCGGCATGTCCCGCTGCAGCTCGTCTGCCCAGAAGTCAGCGTCCGCCTGGGAGTAGGCGTAAAGGGCCTGGTCCGGGCCGCCGTGGTGGACCCGGTTGGCCTGGATGTCGCCCTGCAGGCCCAGCCGGTGGACCTTGACCGGGCCGTCCGCCGCCCGCTTGTCGATGGCAGTCACGCCCACACTTGAAGCGTCGGGCAGGAGCTGATGGACTCGGCACACGGCAAGGAGGGACGGGGTTTCCATGGCTCCAGTGTAGGTCCCGGCAACTATGGGCAGTTCTCCCCTGTTTCCTGCTCGCCGCCTGAACCCCCAGGGACTACGCTGATTTCAGGATTGCTATTGGGGGTGCAGCGCTGTGCCCGTTTCGCGTGGACTACAGAGGGGGACCATTGGACCCGAACAAAGATCCGGAACCCGGCCAGGCTGGTGGCGGCGACGCCCAGGCCGGCAAGGGCAGCTCCCCCAAGCCACCGCCGTGGCAGGTCCCCAAGCCTGAGCTTCGCCCCGACCTGCTGAACGAACCCGTGGCCACGGTGGACCCGTTTGCGCAGGACCGGGAGAAGGAAGCCAAGGAGGGCGCCGCCCGCAAGAAGCGGTCCCAGCGGCGCACCGTGGTGGTGGGCCTGGGCGTGACCGCGCTGCTGGCCGGCACCATCACCGCCGTGGTGGCCAGCAACCAGGACGATCCCGAATACGCGCAGGTCTGCTTCAACGACGAAACCGGCGAGCGCGTGGAGGACAGGAGCTGCGACAGCTCCGCCGGCCGCAGCGGCGGGATCTACGCCTGGTACTTCTACTCCCGGGGGGCCACCGTCCCGTCGGTGGGCCAGAACCGGTCCACCGCCCCCAACTACACGCGCACCGTTCCCAGCGGCGCCAAGGCCGCCACGGGCTACAAGTCCAGCGGCGGGACCGTTGACCGGGGCGGATTCGGCACCTCCGCCAAAAGCGGCGGCACCAAAGTGGGCGGCTGAACGTGCGGCGGATTGCCTCCGTGCCCCGACCCGGCTGGAAAGAGAAGATCGAGGAGCAGGGCCTGGTTTTCTCCACCACCACCATGGACGACGGGCGGAAGATCGAATACTGGAACGAGTCCGCGTATTACGAGTTCACCGCGGACGAGGTGGAAACCCTCGAAAACACTGCCGAAGAAATGCACCGGATGTGCCTGGAAGCCGCCAAGTACCTGGCCACTGGTGCCATGGGCGGGATCGGCATCGGCCAACAGGCCCTCGAGCTTGCCGGCGAATCGCTGCTGGCCGCGGACGTGGACGTCTACGGCCGTTTCGACTTCATCTATGACGGCCGCGGCGGACCGGCCAAAATGCTCGAGTACAACGCCGACACTCCCACGGGCCTGATCGAGGCATCCGTGGCGCAGTGGTTCTGGCTGCAGGACGTGTTCCCTGCCAAGGACCAGTGGAACGGCATCCACGAGGCCCTCATCCGGCAGTGGAAAAAGGTGCAGTACCGCACGGGCATGAGCACCCTGCACATTGCCCATTCCGAGGTGGAGGAATCCGGTGAGGACTGGATGACCGCCGCGTACATGCGGGACGTGGCCAGCCAGGCCGGGTGGACCACCATCGGCATCAACATGTCGGACATCGGCTGGGACCCCAACCTGAACCGGTTCGTGGACATGGACAACTTCATGATCAGCACCATGTTCAAGCTGTACCCCTGGGAGCTCATGATGAAGGAGCCGTTCGGGCACCGTCTGCTGGAACGCTCGCACAACCCGCGCTGGGTGGAACCCGCGTGGAAGATGCTGCTCTCCAACAAGGCCCTGCTGGCCGCCCTCTGGCATCTCTACCCGGACCACCCCAACCTGCTCCCGGCCTACCTGGACGGGCCCGGCCCGCTGAAGGAGTGGGTGGCCAAGCCGCTGCACGGCCGCGAAGGGGACAACATCCGGATCCAGGCCAACGGCATCAGCCTGGACCAGCCCGGCGATTACGGCCGTGAGGGCTGGTGCTACCAGCAGTACCACCAGCTCCCGGATTTTGACGGCAACCACCCGGTCCTTGGCCTGTGGGTGGTGGACGGCGAATCGGTGGGCTGCGGCATCCGCGAATCGGACGGCCCCATCACCGACTACTTCTGCCGCTTTGTGCCCAACACCATCGACGCGCCCGCGCCGCTTTCGGCCCAGGCCAACACCAGCAAGGCAGGGATCGCACTATGAGCACGGAAACCACAACGGCGGGAGGCCCGGGCGGTGCGCCCGGCGCCGGCGTCCCCGCCAAGGGCCTCCGGGCAGGCATCCTGGACCTGGGCGACTCCGTCATGCTGGGGCTGGCGTCCACGGCCCCGGTCTACTCCCTGGCCGCAACCCTGGGCCTCATCGTGGCCATCAACGGCAACTACACGCCGCTGATCCTGCTGCTGGGGTTCATCCCCGTCCTGTTCATCGCCTTCGCGTTCCGGGAACTGAACAGCGCCATGCCGGACTGCGGCACCACCTTCACCTGGTCCCGGCGTGCCTTCGGGCCGTGGGCAGGCTGGCTGGGCGGCTGGGGTGTGGCGCTCGCCGGGATTGTGGTCCTGGCCAACCTGGCCCAGGTGGCCGGGCAGTACCTGTGGCTGCTGATCGGCGACGGCTCCCTGGCGGGCAACAAAGTGGTGGTCACGGGCACCGGCCTGCTGTTCATCGTCCTGATGACCCTGGTGAACTACCGCGGCATCCGGCTGGGCGAACACGTCCAGCGGGTCCTGACCTACGTCCAGTACATCGCGCTGGGCATCTTCGCCCTGGCCATCGTCATCCGCATCACGGCCGGTCCGCCGGAGGGCCAGGCGTTCGACTTCGAGTGGTTCAACCCGGCCGGCGCCTTTGCCGATCCAGGGGCCGTGGTGCATGGCGCCCTGCTGGCCCTGTTCATCTACTGGGGGTGGGATACCTGCCTGGCCGTCAACGAGGAAACCGAGAACCCCGCCACCACACCGGGCCGCGGCGCGGTGATTTCCGCCGTCGTACTGGTGGCCATCTATGTCTCCGTGGCGCTGCTGGTGATGATGTACGCCACGGTGGGCCCGGACGGCATCGGGCTGGGCAACGAAGCCAACCAGGCGGATGTTTTCCTTGCCATGAAGGACGTGGTGCTGGGGCCGTGGGGCTGGCTGATGGTGGTGGCCGTGCTGGCGTCGGTGCTGTCCTCCACGCAGACCACCATCCTGCCCACCGCGCGCGGCACCCTGTCCATGGGGGTGCACGGGGCGCTGCCGGCGAAATTCGGCGAGGTTCATTCGAAGAACCAGACGCCCGGGTTCTCCACTCAGGTGATGGGCGGCGCGGCGGCGGTGTACTACGTGGCCATGAGCTTCCTGAGCGAGAACCTGCTGGCCGATTCCATCAGCGCCATCAGCCTGTTCATCGCCTTCTACTACGCGCTCACCGGCTTCGCCTGCTTCTGGTACTTCCGCGGCACCCTGCGCGATTCGGCCCGGAACCTGTGGTTCCGCGGCATCCTGCCGCTGCTGGGCGCACTGGTCCTGACCGCCGCGTTCTTCATCTCGGCGGTGCAGATGTGGGACCCCGCGTATGGCGACACCAGCATCTTCGGCGTCGGCGGCGCCTTCATCAGCGGCGTGGTGCTGCTGGCCCTGGGTGTGGTGCTGGCCGTGGTATGCCGGTTCCTGCCGTCGACGCGGGGGTACTTCACGGGGTCCGCCCGCCCCAAGTAACTCGCAGTTGTTGTCGTTTTGGGGGCTCAAAACGACAACAACTGCGAGCCAGTTGGGTGGCTACGCCGAGAAGCCGCCGTCGGACTTGATCAGCTGGCCCGACACCCACCGGCCCGCCGGCGACAGCAGGAACGCCACGGTCCCGGCGACGTCGGCCGGGGTGCCCAGCCTGCCGGTGGGCTGCTGACGCACGACGGCGTCCCGCACCGTGTCGTCCATCCAGCCGGTATCCACGGGGCCGGGGTTGAGGACATTCGCTGAGATGCCCTGCGCACCGAGTTCGCGGGCGGCGGCGATGACGATCCGGTCCAGGGCACCCTTCGATGCCCCGTAGGGGAGGTTGAACGCTGTGTGGTCGCTGGTCAGGGCAACGATGGCGCCGCCGTCGTCCGGTGCCTGCCGGGCGAACGCCGCGATGAGCTGCCAGCTGGCGCGGGTGTTGACGGCGAAATGCCGGTCGAAGGACTCGATGCTGGTGTCCAGGATTCCGGAGTCCACCGATTCGGTGTGGCTGAGCACCATCCCCTGCAGCGGCCCGGCAGCCTGCACGGCCGCTGCCATCAGCTGCCCCGGACCGGCCGGATCCTCCAGGTCCACGGGCAGCAGGTGGACCTGCGCTCCGATGGCCTCCAGCTCCGCCGTCAGCCGGACCACATCCTCCGGTTCGCTGCCCCACGGCATCCGGGCGTCGTACGCCTGCCAGTAGGACACCACCAGGTCCCAGCCGTCAGCCGCGAGCTGCCGGGCGATGCCGGCGCCGATGCCTGCCAGCCTTCCCGCGCCGGTGACCAGGGCAGTCTTGCGGAGGGCGCCTTCTGCGGGAGAGTCCATGGTTCCAGCCTAGTAGGACCGCGCGTGGCCGTTCGGTGCCCGGCCGTCAGTCCGGCAGCATCACCAGCCGGAGGTACCCGCTGAGGCACTCGGACATATCTACGCTGCCCGGGGCCAGCAGCCATTGGGTCTGGATTCCGTCCCACAGGGCAATCAGGGACGCTGCCGCAACCTCCGGGTCCACCCCCGGACGGAGGCGCCCGTCCGCGGCGAGTCCGTTGAACTGGCGGGCATAGCTGCTGCGGAGCCGCTCGAACCGGTCCACAAAAAACTGCCGGCCCGGGTTGGCGTCCGTCAGGGACTCCGCGCACAGGACCGTGTAGAGCTCCAGGACGCCGGGCACTCCTTCGTTGAACCGGACCTGCCGGAGCACCGCATCCACGATGGTCTCCTCGAGGCCGGCTACCGGCGTCCCGTCCCCGCTGATGAAGTCGCGCCAGGTGAGCACCGCCATCAGCAGGCTGCTCTTTGACGGAAAGTAGTGCAGCAGGCTGGTCTGGCTCATCCCGGCCCGGTCCGCGACGTCCTGCAGGGTCCCACCGCGGTAGCCCCGGGCAGCGAACACCGAGTGGGCGGCGGCGAGGATGGCCTCCCGCCGTTGGGTGGATTTCGCGTAAGGGCCGCGCCGGGCAGGGTCGCTGCCCGTCTTTGTGCTCATAAAAAGCGAGTGTACAGGCGCGCAGCAAAAGGTGCCCCGCGAAATTCGAGCGGCTACTCGAATTTGTGCTAGCGTGTCTTCCACTTGCCACCGGGGGTGCTGCACTTCACACTCGAGGGCCCTTTTTCGGACACAACGAGGTGAAGGCAGATGGCGCAACAACTATCGCGACGACAACTCCTGGGAGCTGGCCTGGGGACCGCCACCATGGCGTTCCTCACTGGCTGCGCAACACCGGGTACCGCATCCGTGAACACCCAGCCGGTGATTCCCGCCGCTGCCGGGGAAACCATCACCCTGACCTACTGGGCCTGGTTGAAGGACATCCAGAACGTTGTGGACATCTGGAATGCCGCCAACCCCCGCGTCCAGGTCAAGGTGGAATGGATCCCCGGCGGCAACGTGGGCGGCTACCAGAAGCTGTACTCAGCACTCGCAGCCGGCGGCGGACCGGACCTGGGGCAGGTTGAGCTGCGCTCCCTGCCGGAATTCATGCTGGTCAACGGCTTGGTGGACATCTCCCGGTACGGCGCCCAGGAATTCGCTCCCCGCTACGACCCCACCCTTTGGGGCCAGGTCAGCTACGCGGGCGGCGTTTTCGGCATCCCGCAGGACTCCGGTCCGATGGCCACGTTTTACCAGCCGGCCGTCCTGGAAACCGTGGGTGCCACGCCGCCCACCACCTGGGACGAGTGGGCCGCCGTCGCGCGTGAACTGCGCAGCCGCGGCGCCTACCTGGAAACCTTCCCGCTGGGCGACGCGTCAGTGTTCACCGCATTCGCCACCCAGGCCGGCGCGAGGTGGCTCCGGGCGGAGGAGGACGGCTGGGTCATCAACATGACGGACGACGCCACCCTCAACACTGCCCGCTTCTTCGACAAAGCCATCACGGATGACCTCGTGGAAACCGGATTCGGCGCCTTCACTCCCGGCTGGTTCGCTGCGGCGTCCAAAGGAACCATCGCTGCGGCCACCTCCGGCAGTTGGGGAGATGCCCTGGTCCAGGGCGTCAGCGGCGGCGAAGGCAAATGGCGGGTGGCGCCCATGCCCACGTGGGGCACCACAGGGTTCGGCTCCACCTTCCTGGGTGGCTCCACCGCGGCGGTCTTCGCCAACAGCAAGCACCCCCGGGAGGCACTGGAATTCGCCGTCTGGATGACCTCCTCCAAGGAAGGCATCGACGCCGAGATCAAGAACAGCGGCATCGGCTGGTCCCCCTCCCCCGGCTTCATCGGCAGCCCGCGGCTTGAACCGTCGCCGTTCTTCAGCGGTCAGCGCTACAACGAGGAAGTCTTCCTCCCCGCCGCTACCCGGCAAAATCAGGACTGGTCCTGGTGGCCGGTCACCGAACAGTCCTTCAACATCCTCAGCGACGGGTTCCGCAGGAAACCCTCAGGCATCAGCCTGGTGGATTCCGTGGTGAGCGCTGAACAGCAGATCATGACCGTTTTCCGGAACAAGGGCCTCAGCATCCGAAAGGAGGCGTCATGACCGCGACGCCGCAGACCGAGAAGCGCCGGGCATCCCCGGCAGCCACCCCCTCGCCCGTGCCCAGCCGCGGCCGCCGGAATGGCGCAGCAGCGCGGGCACCCTGGCTCCTCCTGGCACCGTTCCTCGCCCTGTTCATCCTTACCTTCCTGCTGCCCATCGTTGTGGCAATAGGGTCCAGCTTCACCAAGGTGACCCGCGGCGGACTCTTCGGCGAGGCCGGTGTGACCACCAGCTTCGCCGGGTTCGGCAACTACGCCCAGGCCCTGGCCGATGGAAGCTTCGTCGCCTCGATCGGGCGCATGCTGCTCTTCGGCGTGGTGCAGGTCCCGGTGATGATTGTCCTCTGCACCGTGCTGGCACTCATGCTGGAATCCGCCTCCGCCAAGTGGCCCGGATTCTTCCGGGCGGCCTACTTCCTCCCGTACGGCGTCCCAGGCGTGATCGCCACCATCCTGTGGTCCTTCCTCTACGTGCCGGGCCTGAGCCCGCTGGTGGACCTTGCCGGAACCTTTGGGCTCACACCGGATTTCCTGGGCCCTGACACCGTCCTGTGGTCCATCGCCAACATCGTGATCTGGAGCTACACGGGCTACAACATGCTCATCATCGTGGCCCAGCTCAAGTCCATCCCCGTGGAACTCTACGAAGCCGCCAAGGTGGACGGAGCCTCCACGCTCCGGGTGGCGCTGAGCATCCAGCTGCCCCTGATCCGGCCGGCCCTGGTCCTGACCACCGTGTTTTCCATCATCGGCACCCTGCAGCTCTTCGCCGAAGCCCAGGTGCTCAAGACCGTGGCACCGGCCATTGACAGCCAGTACACGCCTAACCTGAGCGCCTACACCACTGCCTTCGCGTACAACGACTACAACGTCGCCGCAGCCCAGGCCGTCCTGATTGCCATTGCGGCCTTTACGCTCTCCTTCGCCTTCCTCAAATTCTCGAACAGGAAGTCATCATGACCACCACCGCCAGCCGCCCGCGCAAGCTGACCGCGCCAGCCAGTTCCCCGGACCGCTCCGCCGGCAAGCGGCGATCCTCCACCATCATCGTCACCTCCCTGCTGGTGGTGGTGGCCCTCTACTTCCTGGTCCCGGTGTACTGGGTGGTGGTTGCCGCCACAAAATCCACTGAGGACCTGTTCGGCACCAACGGCTTCTGGTTCGCCCCCACGTTCTCCCTGTGGGAAAACATCGCCCGCGTCCTGGCCTACGACAACGGCATCTTCCTCCAGTGGTTCCTGAACTCGGTACTGTATGCCGGCGTCGGCGCCCTGGTAGCCACCTACTTCGCCGCAGCCGGCGGGTACGCCCTGGCCAAGTACGAATTCCGCGGCCGGAACCTGGTGTTCGGCACCATCCTGGGCGGCGTCCTCGTCCCGGGAACGGCCACCGCACTGCCGTTGTTCCTGCTGTTCAGCCAGATGGGGATCGCCAATACCTACTGGAGCGTGCTGCTGCCCTCCCTGGTCTCGCCATTCGGACTGTTCCTGTGCCGGATCTACTCCCAGGCCACTGTGGACACGTCCCTCATCGAAGCCGCCCGGCTGGACGGGGCCAGTGAGCTGCGGATCTTCCACACCATCGGCCTGCGGGTGCTGACCCCGGCGCTGGTCACCGTGTTCCTGTTCCAGCTGGTGGGCATCTGGAACAACTACTTCCTGCCCCTGGTGATGCTCTCCGATTCCGGCCTCTATCCCATCACCCTGGGACTGAACAACTGGCTCAGCCAGGTTGACAGGTTGCCCGAGTTCTACGAACTCACCACCGGCGGCGTTCTGCTGTCCATCATCCCGCTGGGCATCGCCATGGTGGTCCTGCAGCGGTTCTGGCGCGGCGGGCTGACGGAGGGTTCCGTCAAGTAACCCCCTCCCCTCCCGTTGCGCTATCACTTTTGGTCCCTAAACCCCCGGTTTAGGGACCAAAAGTGATAGCGCAACTAGGGGGTGGGGGCGGGCTCGGGCTCCCGGCTGGGCGCAGGCTTCCTGATGGTGGCGCTGATGACCGCAGCCACCGTGCACATCGCTGCCGCCCCCAGCCACGCGTAGGTGTACTGCCCGGTGGCTTCGCGGATGGCCCCGGCACCGAGCGCCGCGGCCGCGGCACCCAGCTGGTGCGCCGCGAAGACCCAGCCAAACACCACACTGCCGTCCGCGCCGAACGTTTCGCGGCAGATGGCGGCCGTGGGCGGCACGGTGGCCACCCAGTCCAGCCCATAGATCACCACAAACACGATCATGCTGGGCTGGATTTCCGCGTTCAGGAGCAGCGGCAGCACCAGCAGGCCAATTCCGCGGAACTGGTAGTAGACGGCCAGCAGCACCCTCGGGTTGAACCGGTCGGTCAGCCAGCCGGACGCGATGGTCCCCACAATGTCAAAGATGCCGACGACGGCGAGCAGGCCCGCCGCGGTGGTTTCCGGCATGCCGTGGTCATGGGCTGAGGGGATGAAGTGGGTGCCGATCAGGCCGTTGGTGGTGGCGCCGCAGATGGCGAAGCCCGCCACCAGCGCCCAGAATGTCCGGACCCTGCTGGCCCGGCGCAGTGCCTGCAGTGCCCGGACTGCGGCGTTGACCCGTGGCCCGTCCTGCGGCGCCGGCTCCTGTACGGCGGCCGGGTCCTGGCCGTAAGGCAGCACCCCCGCGTCCGCCGGGGAGTTCTTCAGGAACTTCAGCACCAGGGGCACCACGGCCAGGGCTCCGGCGGCAATCAGCAGGGAGGCCTGCCGCCAGCCGGGATCCTGCGCCAGCATGGCAATGAACGGCAGGAACACCAGCTGGCCCGCGGCGCTGCCGGCCGTGAGGATGCCAATCACCAGGCCCCGGCTTTTGACGAACCACGTGTTGGCGATGGTGGCCGCAAACACCAGCGCCATGGAGCCGGTCCCCAACCCGATCAGGACGCCCCAGGTCAGCAGGATCTGCCAGGACTGGTTGACGAACACTGTCAGGGCACTGCCGAGGCCGATCAGCACCAGGGCCGTAGCCGTGACGCCCCGGATGCCAAAGCGTTCCATCAGCGCAGCGGCAAAAGGGGCCGTGAGCCCGAACAGGACGAGGTTGATGCTGACCGCTGCGGACAGGACGGTCAGGGACCAGCCGAACTCCTGCTGCAGGGGAACCATCAGCACGCCGGGCGCGGCGCGGAACCCTGCGGCCCCCACCAGCGCCAGGAACGCGACGGCGGCCACAATCCAGGCCGGATGGAGCTGTCGCCTGCCCACGGCGGCGCCGGGTTGGGACCTGTCTTTCGGCGGCGTGCTCACGCGGGTGCACCGGAGGCCGCAGTGGCCAGCCCGGTGGGCTGAGCGGACCGGGACAGGCTGTGCCAGCTGGTGGTGGCGGCCGTGAGCGGTTCCCCGCACGCGGTGCAGGTGTCTGCCGATCCGGTGCGCTGCCTGCAACCGGAATGGACCACGTACATGTGCGCGTCGGCTGTCGGCGCCGGAAGGTGCTTCTCCGACCAGATCGCGACGGCGTTCAGCACCGGGAGGGCGTCCTCGCCCATGGGCGTGAGGACGTACTCTGTCCTGGTGCGGCCGCCGTCGGAATACTCCTGCCTGGCCAGCAGCCCGGCAGCCACGAGGCCTGTCAGGCGCCGGGTGAGCACCGAGTCTGCCACCTGGACCTTGGCCTTGATGGCGCCGAAGCGGCCGTTGCCAAAAAACACCTCACGCAGGACCAAAACGCTCCAGGGATCACCCAGGATGTCCAGGCCCCGGGCCATGCTGCAGGCCCGCCCGGAAAGGTCGGATCGAAGTACCATGACGGCACCGTAGCTGACTTTCTTGAAGAAAGCCAGAGTCGATCACAAGACGGTCCGGGCGGGCCCCGTTGTCAGCGCAGGGTGGCGAAGGCCCGTTCCAGGTCCGCGATCAGGTCCTCGGCGTCCTCGATGCCGCAGGAAAGCCGCAGGAGGTTGACCGGGACGGCAAGTTCGGTCCCCTTCACGGAGGCGTGCGTCATTTCGGACGGGTAGTTCATCAGCGACTCGATGCCACCCAGGGACTCGGCGAGGGTGAAGACGGATGTGGACTCGGCCACTTTCCGCGCCGCCGCCTCGCCGCCCTTGAACTGCACCGAGACCATGCCGCCGAACTTCCGCATCTGTTTCCGGGCCAGCTCGTGCCCTGGGTGGTCCGGCAGGCCCGGGTACAGGACCGCCTCCACCTCGGGCCGGCCCAGCAGCCACTCGGCCACGGCCTGGCCGTTGTCGCTGTGCCGGTCCATCCTGACGCCCAGGGTTTTGAGCCCTCGCGTGGTGAGGAAGGCATCCATAGGTCCGGACACCGCGCCCACGGCAAACTGCACAAAACCGATCTTTTCCGCCAGCTCCGCATCCTTCACCACCAGCGCACCGCCCACCACGTCCGAGTGGCCGCCGATGTACTTGGTGGTGGAGTGGACCACCACGTCAGCCCCCAGGTCCAGCGGGGTCTGCAGGTAGGGGGACGCGAACGTGTTGTCCACCACCAGCAGGATCCCCGCGGCATGGGCGATCTCTGCGAGCGCGGCGATGTCCGTGATCTTCATCATGGGGTTCGACGGCGTCTCCACCCAGAGGAGCCGGGTGTTGTTGGCTTCGACGGCCTGCCGGACGGCGTCCAGGTTGGCCATGTCCACCGGGGTGTTTCCGATTCCCCAGTCGCCCAACACCCGGCTGATGAGCCGGTAGGTGCCCCCGTAGGCGTCGTTTCCGAGCACAATATGGTCGCCGGGGCGGGTGAGGGCACGGATCAGGGAGTCCTCAGCGGCGAGCCCTGAGCTGAAGCTGTACGCGTGCGTGCCGCGTTCCAGGGCAGCGAGCTGTTCCTGGAGGGCGTCGCGGGTGGGGTTGCCGCCGCGGCCGTATTCGTAGCCGGCGCGGAGGCCGCCGATGCCGTCCTGCGCATAGGTCGAGCTGAAGTGCAGGGGCGGGACCACGGCGCCGGTGCGCGGCTCGAAAGCCTGGCCGGCGTGCACGGCGCGGGTGTTGAAGCCTTGGTTTTCCGGGAGGGACATGTTGCTCCTTTTCGGGTGCAGGTCAGTTGCTGAGGTAGGCCAGGAGGTCGTGCCGGGTGAGGATGCCTACCGGCGCGCCCACAAACGTGACCATGACCGTATCCACGTCGGAGAGCAGCTCCCTGGCCGCGGAAATGGTTTCCAAGGACCCGATCACCGGCAGCTTGGGGCCCATGTGCTGGGAGATCTTGTCCGTGAGCTTCGCTTCGCCGCGGAACAGCTTGGCGGTGAGGCTCCGTTCGTCCACGGCACCGAGCACCTCGCCCATCACCACCGGCGGTTCCTGCGAGAGGACCGGGATGTGGCTGACGCCGAACTCGTTCATGATGTTGATGACATCGCGCACGGATTCGTTGGGATGGATGTGCACCAGATCCGGCAGTTCGCCGTTTTTGGTTTTGATGACCTCGCCCACGGAGGTTTCCTCACCGCCGGAGAGGAAGCCGTAGGAGCGCATCCATTGGTCGTTGAAGATTTTCGCCAGGTAGCCGCGGCCGGAGTCAGGCAGGATCACGACGACGACGGCGGACTCGGGCAGGTTCTTCGCGGCTTTCAGCGCGGCCACCACAGCCATGCCCGAGGAGCCGCCCACCAGCAGGCCTTCCTCCCGTGCCAGCCGGCGGGTCATGTCGAACGAGTCGGCGTCGCTGACGGCGATCACCTGGTCCGGGATGGACTTGTCGTAGTTCCCGGGCCACATGTCCTCCCCCACGCCTTCGACGAAGTACGGCCGCCCGGTACCGCCCGAGTAGACCGAACCTTCCGGGTCAGCGCCGATGATCCTGACCCGGCCGCCGTCGGCCGCTGCCCGGTCCGCCGAGACTTCCTTGAGGTACCGGCCGGTGCCCGTGATGGTACCGCCGGTGCCGGCGCCGATCACGCAGTGGGTGACGCGGCCGTCCGTATCGTTCCAGATTTCGGGCCCGGTGGTGCGGTAGTGGCTCTCCGGGGCTGCGGGGTTGGAGAACTGGTCCGGCTTGTAGGCGCCGGGGGTCTCGCGCACGATCCGGTCCGAGACGCCGTAGTAGCTTTGCGGGCTGTCGGGCGGCACGGCGGTGGGCGTGACCACCACCTCGGCCCCGTAGGCGCGCAGCACGGCGCGCTTGTCCTCGCCCACCTTGTCCGGGACTACAAAAACGCATTTGTAGCCCTTTTGCTGGGCTACCAGCGCCAGTCCCACCCCGGTGTTGCCGGACGTGGGTTCCACGATGGTGGCCCCCGGCTGGAGTTTGCCGTCCCGCTCGGCGTCCTCGATCATCTGGGCGGCGATGCGGTCCTTGATGGAGCCGCCGGGGTTCAGGTACTCGAGTTTGACCAGGACGGTGGCCTTGGTGTCACCCGTGACGTGGTTGAGTTTGATAAGCGGCGTGTTGCCGATGAGGTCCAGGATGGACGGGGCATACTTCATAACCACCAAACTACCGCTTTGTGACGGCCCTATCCGTCCGCGGGCCCGGACTCTTCCGCCGGCAGGTTCTCCCAGAGGCCCATGACGTTACCCTCCGTGTCGCGGAAGTACGCGAAGCTACCCATTCCGGGGATGGTTTCCTTGACCCGCACCACGGAGCCGCCCGCGGCTTCCACGCTGTGGAGGGTGGCGTCGATGTCCGGGACGTCCACGGTGATGACGGGGTGCTGGAGGTCCTGGGCCCGGGTCATCATGCCGCCGTTGATGGCACCGGGGACGGTGGGCTGGCCCGTTTTTTCGTCCATGGGCGTGGTGACCATTGCGCTGTAGTCCATCCCGGGAACCGGATCGATCCTCCAGCCGAGCGTCTGCTCGTAGAACGCCCTGGCGCGCTCGCCGTCGTCCGCCGGAATTTCGAAATGCACCACTGCGCCCATCGCCTGACCTGGCCCTCCATGTGTCCAGCGCGGCGGTTCCGCGCCACAGCAAGGAGTCTAGTCCCGGCACGGCGCCAGGATAAGGGGCAGGCGGCGCCTTTAGGCTTGGCCCATGTCAATCATTTACGAAGCGACCATTACCCCGTCCAAGCTGGACATGATGGCGGCGTGGCTGCCGCAGCAGGACTGGTTCACCGGCACGGAGCCGCTGGCACTGGAGCGGGTGGCATCCTTCCGCTTTGACGATCCTGCCGGGCAGGTGGGGATGGAGACGCTGCTGATCCGCTCCGGTGCGCACACGTACCAGGTGCCGCTGGCGTACCGGAACGAACCGCTGGCAGGTGCGGAAGATTTCCTGCTGGGCACCACTCTGCACTCGGTGCTGGGTACGCGCTGGGTGTACGACGCCACCGGGGATCCCCTCTATGCGGCAGCCCTTGCCGGCGCCGTGCTGGCCGGGGACCCGCAGGCCAACCAGGTGGAGCACCGCGGCGAAGAACGGATCCCGCTGCCGGCCACCATCACGCTCACCAGCACCGGAACCCCGGGGACAGCCGTCCCGGCCGTCCAGTCCGTCACCGCGCATACCGTTGGCGGGGTGACCACCATCCGCTCGGGTGGCCTCAGCATCGCCGTGGTCCGGTCCCTGGCGGACGACGACGGCACGCATCTCGGCGCAGCCCTCACCGGCGCCTGGGCCGGCGGTCCCGCTGCCGCGTTGCTGGCCACCGCGTCACTTACCGGCCACAGCTGACGTTTTGCACCGGCCAGGCCCCGTACAAAAGCCCCTGCCGGCGGACCGTCCTGGTCCGCCGGCAGGGGCTTTTTGTACGCTCAGCGGCCGTTGAGCAGGGTTTCGCTGCAGTCCTTGTTGTCCTGGCCCCTTTCGGTGTAACCGGTGGGGGTGCTGATGGTGACGTCGTTGATGTACCAGATGTAGTGCCCGGCCAGCTGGGATGAGTAGTTGACCCGGATCCGGCCCTTCTTCTCGTGGATCTCGGCACCAGCGGTCAGCGTGGCCTTGCGGCCCGGCTCGATGTGGATGGTGGAGGCGTTGCTTTCGGTGACGGTGTGGCTCCAGTTGTATTCGCCGGACAGTCCGCCGGTGAAGAAGCTCTTGACCGCGCTGGCGGTGCCGCCGATCGAACCGCCTGATGACCACGATTCGCTGCCTGTGAGAGCCTGGTCAATCACTCCGCGGTCCGAGGTGCAGTTGGTGACGGTCTCGCCCACCGCTTTCCAGTCAAGGAAGGTGTTGCTGCTTTCCTCTTCGAAGGTGCAGGCGTCCAGGGCCATGGTGTTGCCCGTGGTGTGGCCGTCCGGGAGGTAGGCAGTTCCGTCGCAGTCGCCCTGGAGCTCCTCGATGGTGGGCGGCCGGTCTTCGGCCTGGG
Source organism: Arthrobacter sp. ZBG10 (assembly GCF_001238605.1). Classification (NCBI taxonomy): domain Bacteria; kingdom Bacillati; phylum Actinomycetota; class Actinomycetes; order Micrococcales; family Micrococcaceae; genus Arthrobacter; species Arthrobacter sp. ZBG10. The sequence goes on from NZ_LFQH01000037.1 coordinate 56,696, forward strand.
CCGGCGACACTGGTCCAAGGAAACCAACGCCCAGCAGCGCCGCTGCGGTGATGATGCCGGTTCGTGAGCCGATCTTCTTCATACGATTGGACATGCTCTTCAACTCCCCATTAGTCATTCCTGCGTACCCTCTGGCACTGCCACCACTCTTCCCCGCCGGGGTTGGTCCGGCAACGGATGCGGGGAAGGGTTAGCCGGATGGCTAACATCCCCGCCCCGACCTAGACTCGTGCCGGGGGACGGACTAACAGAAGGCAGGGAACGCGGCGATGGGCTTTCTGGTCGAACACTGCAGCGAACTGGAATCCTCGCTCCTGCACCCGCAGAATTTTGAGCACTCCCCCAGCGGACAATGGCTGGCGGAACGGTACCGGGAGATCGTCCCCGTGATTCTGCCCGACGTCCTCCACTGCCTGGACACCGGGGAACCGCTCGCCCCACGCAGCGTGGCGGCCGTGCGGACCTCAGCGGAGGGCATCCTGGCCGGCCGGGTGCCCTTGCACACGGTCCTTCATGGCGGAATTCCTGCCCTGCGCGTGTTTGCCGCGTTCCTGCAACCGCATCATTCGCGGCTCACCAGCGCCGAGCTCGCGTCGATCCTGGGGCGGGCGTCAGTCGTGGCCACCGAACTGGGCGCCTGCTGGGCCCACGCCTGGTCCAGCGCACCGTCCACCGCAGGATCGTCGGAGCCGGCAGCCGGCGTTCCTGCCGGTGCGGACACTGAAGTGCACGTCCCGGACCTCGTCGCGGTGCCGGGACATCTGGACGACGCCGACCTCGACATGGTGCTGCTGGCTGCGCAGGGCCGCTCGAACGAGGAAATCGCCCAGGCCACCGCGTACAGCCCGCACGCGGTCAAGTGGCATCTGGGCCGCGCGATGCGCACCTGGAACGTCCGCAACCGGGCCAGCCTCATCACCACAGCCCTCCTCCGGGGTGCCTTGCGGCCGCGCACGCGGCTCATGCCGCCGGCGGCCATCCAACCCCCAGTGCCGCAGGACCCGCAGAAGCACTGACCCGCCGCGCCTCCCGGCCCAACTAGGTCGCAGTTGTTGTCGTTATGAGCCCTCAAAACGACAACAACTGCGACCTAGTTGGGAGGGGGTGCAGGGCGGTGTCGGCGGAGCGTGGGACCATGGAAGACATGACCATCGCAGAGGCTTCCCCCCGGCTCGCCGCCGCGGCGGACGCAGCCCTGCGCTGGTATCCGGACGGCCCGTACAGCCTTGCCCGGACGCTCGGGCCGCTGCTCAGGGGTGCCAGCGACCCCTCCTTCAGCAGCCAGGGCAACGACATCTGGAACGCCTTCACCACCACGGAAGGCCCTGCGACGCTCCGGTTCAGCCCGGCCGGTGGCACCGCGACGGAACCCCTGGTGGACGTCCAAGCGTGGGGTCCGGGGGCGGCAGCTGCCCTGGCCACGGTTCCGCGGCTGCTGGGCGTGGACGACGACTGGTCCGGTTTTGACGAGCCCGGCTTTTCCGCGACGCTGCCGGACATGGTCCGGGAGGCGCGGCGCCGCAACCTGTCCCTCCGGCTGCCTGCCAGCGGGCGGATGGTGGACCAACTGGTGCCCATCATCCTGGAGCAGAAAGTCACTGTCATTGAGGCCCGGCGCGCCTACCGCTACCTGATGCACCGCTTCGGCTCACCCGCCCCGCAGGCCGGCGCAGCCACGCCCCCGGGACTGACCGTGGCACCCACCGCCGCGCAGTGGCTGCAGGTCCCCAGCTGGGAATGGCACCGGGCGGGAGTGGGCCCGCAGCGGTCCGCCACCGTGATGCGGGCGCTGCGGTCCGCCGCCGCGCTGGAGCGCCTCGCCGCGCTGCCCGCAGCGGAGGCCGGCCTGAAGATGCAGACCATCCCCGGGATCGGGGTGTGGACCGCCGCGGAAGTGGTGCAGCGGACACACGGCTGCCCTGACTCCATCGCGGTGGGCGACTATCACCTGGCCGCCTACGTGGGCGCGGCCCTCACCGGCCGCCGGACGGACGACGACGGCATGATCCGGCTGCTCGAACCGTGGCGGGGGCACCGGCAACGGGTGGTCCGGATGATCAAGAGCACCGGTTACAGGAAGCCCACGTTCGGTCCGCGGATGACCATCCAGGACCACCGGGGGCACTGAAACCTGTCCCTCAGCCGGCACCTGGCGTAGCTACAGGCCCAGCCGGGAGGCCGCTTCCTCCCGCATCTGGACCTTGCGGACCTTCCCGGAAACTGTCATGGGGAAACTGTCCCGGACATCGACGTACCGAGGGATCTTATAGTGGGCCAGGTGGCCGCGGCAAAACTCGGCCACCCCGGCTTCGTCGAGGGGCGCGGCGCCGGGCTTGAGGATGATGCACGCCATCAGCTCTTCGCCGTAGCGCGGGTCCGGGACGCCGATCACCTGGACGTCCTGCACCGAGGGATGGGTGAAAAGGAAATCCTCGATTTCGCGGGGATACACGTTCTCGCCGCCCCGGATCACCATGTCCTTGATCCGGCCCTCGATGGCTACGTACCCCTCGGCATCCATCCGGGCCAGGTCGCCGGTGTGCATCCAGCCGTCGGCGTCGATGGCTTCGGCGGTTTCCCCGGGCAGGCCCCAGTACCCGGACATCACGGAGTAGCCCCGCGTGCACAGCTCGCCGATCCCGCCGCGGTCCAGGTCTGCCCCGGTGACGGGGTCGGTGATGCGGTTCTCCAGGTGCGGCATGGTCCGGCCCACGGTTTCCGTGCGGTGCTGCAGCGTGTCGCCGTGCCGCGTCATGGTGGACACCGGCGACGTTTCAGTCATGCCGTAGCAAATGGCCACGTCCACCATGTTCATGTCGGTGATCACCCGGTTCATCACCTCGATGGGGCACACTGACCCTGCCATGACCCCGGTGCGCAGGGTGGACAGGTCGTAGGAGGCGAAGTCGGGCAGGGCCAGTTCGGCGATGAACATGGTGGGGACCCCGTACAGGGACGTCCCGCCGAAGTCCTGCACTGCCTCGAGCGCCGCCGCCGGTGAGAATCCGCGGCCGGGAATGATCGTGGCAGCACCGTGGCTGAGCGCGTTCAAGTTGCCTATCACCATGCCGAAGCAGTGGTAGAACGGCACCGGGATCACCACCCTGTCGTGCTCGGTGTAGCCCAGCAACTCCCCGATGGCGTAGCCGTTGTTGAGGATGTTGTGGTGCGTGAGCGTGGCCCCTTTGGGGAAGCCCGTGGTACCTGAGGTGTACTGCAGGTTGATGGGATCGTGCGAATCCAGCTCCGCCATTCTGGCTTTCAAGGCGGAATGCCCGACGGCGTCCGCGTGCTTGAGCAGTTCGGCGTAGGTCAGTTCCGCGTCGCTGAGCGGGGCCACCGAATCAGGTCCGTCGCCGCCGGGGGCGGGCAGGAAAACCAGCTGCTCAAGGTCCGGGCAGCCGGCCAGCGCCTGCCGGGCCATGGCCACAAAGTCGCTGGTCCGGTCCGAGGGTGCGGTCACCAGCATCCGCATCCCATTCTGCCGGACCACAAACTCCAGTTCGTGGCTGCGGTACGCGGGGTTGACGTTCACCAGGATGGCCCCGGCTTTGGCGGTGGCATACTGCAGCAGCGTCCACTCGGCACAGTTGGGGCTCCAGATCCCCACCCGGTCCCCTCGGGCGATGCCCAGGGCGAGGAGCGCACGCGCCAGCCGGTCGACGTCGTCATTCATTTTGGCGTAGCTCCAGCGGCGGGCGTCCGCGCCCGGCACCGGCGCGGCCTCAATCAGCGCGTCGTGATAGGGAAACCTGGCCACCACGCCCTCGAACTGCTGGCCGATGGTTTCCTCAAGCAGCGGAACGTCAGTGTCCCCGGCTGTATAAGCGCGCATGATGGCACGCTACCAACAGGCCTGCGGCTTTGAAAGCATCCGGCCCGTTTCGCAAGGCGCTACGCGGCGCAACAGAACACAGCCAGCTGCCGCGGCCGGTAATGTGGGCAGCATGAGTGCACCGATCGACCTGCAGGCAACGTTCATCCCCAACGAGGGCGAGTTCTTCCGCGTGAAGCTGGCCCTGGAAATCGCCATTGACGAGGTGGTGACCGAACCGGGCTGCATCCGGTACGAACTCACCGAAGCCACGGAGGAGAAGCTGGTCCTGACAGAGCAGTGGGCTTCCGAGGAGGACCTGGCGAAGCACTCCAAGGGCATTGCGGTCCAGGACCTCAATGAGTCCCTCAGCGCATTGCTGGCCGAACCCGCCAAGGTGGAACGCATCTAGCCAGCCCACAGTCAGCAAAAAAAGCCTCCCCCACCCACCGGATTCCGGTGGAGGGGGAGGCTTTGTCAATGCTGGCGGCTTAGGCGCCCGGGATCTGCGATCCGTCCTGGGGGCCCGACTGGGTGGTGCCGGCCTGGTTGCCGGCCTCGGCCTCGGCCTGCGAGCGCGCCACGTGGGCGTGCACCTCGTCCATGTCCAGGGCCTTCACCGCGTCCACCACCTGTTCCAGCTGCTGGGCGTTCAGGGCACCGGGCTGGGAGAAGACCAGCACCTTTTCGCGGAACGCCATCAGGGTGGGGATGGAGGAGATGCCGGCCTCGGCGGCGAGCTGCTGCTCAGCCTCGGTGTCCACCTTGGTGAAGAGGACATCCGGGTGCTTCTCCGAGACGGACGAGTACGTGGGGCCGAACTGCTTGCACGGGCCGCACCATTCGGCCCAGAAATCGACCAGGACAATGTCGTTGCCCTCAATGGTGGATGCGAACTGTTCTCCGGTGATGTCAAGGGTAGCCATGGAACTACGGTACGCGCGATGGGCGTGCGCGTCGCGGCGGGCCCCCTGTTGTTCGCTCCCCGCGTGATCGGGAATAACGTGCCCACCACCGTATACATAAGCACTTCCGGCGCCTACCCTTGGGGTCAGCAGCGCAGTTGAGCGCACCCAGGAGGGTCCATGTCCGTGGCGGTTTCGGCGCAATCCCTGACCAAGAGTTTCGGCCGCCGGGAGGTTCTGCACGGTGTGGACTTCTCGGTGGCTGCCGGGTCAGTGTTCGGCGTGATCGGGCCCAACGGCGCGGGCAAAACCACCACCATGCGCTGCCTGCTGGATATCATCCGGCCCAGCAGCGGCCAGGTCCGGGTACTGGGGGTGGACCCGAGGACGGGCGGTCCGGGGCTCCGGCGCCGCATCGGCTACCTGCCCGGTGAACTGTTCCTGGAGGGCCGGGTCACGGGCCGGAAACTGCTGGCGCATTACCAGGCCATCAGCGGGCCGGTCCCGCCGGGCCGGATCGATGCGCTCGCGGAACGCCTGGGCCTTGACCTTGACCGGCACACCCGCAAGCTCTCCAAGGGCAACAAGCAGAAGCTCGGCCTGGTGCAGGCTTTTATGCACCAGCCGGAGCTGCTGATCCTCGACGAGCCCACCAGCGGCCTGGACCCGCTGGTGCAGCAGGAGTTCCACGGCATGGTCCGGGAGGCCCGGCACCGCGGCCAGACCATCTTCCTCAGCTCCCATGTGCTCAGCGAAATCCAGCAGACGGCGGACACCGTGGGCATCCTGCGGGACGGGCGCATCATCGCCGTGGAATCCGTGGGCGGCCTCCAGGCGGGGGCAATCCGACGGATCCGGCTCACCGCCAGCACGGCGTCGGGCCTTACAGCGGACGACGCCGTGGCGCTGCTGGCGGGAGTGCCCGGCGTCGGGCAGGTGCAGGTGCTGGAGTCGGACGGCGGGGTGACGCTCGCCGCCGTCCTGGAGGGGGCCATCCAGCCGCTGGTCCGGACGCTGGGGCAGCTTCCGCTGACGGACCTGGTGATCGGGGAACCGGACCTGGAGGAAGCCGTGCTGAAACTCTACGAAGGCGGACAGGAGGAGCCCCGGTGACAACGCTCCCCCTGTTCCGCCGCGCCTTCTTCGATTCATGGCGTTCCACCCTGGCCTGGGCGGCAGGCCTGACGGGGGCGGCGCTGCTGTACCTGCCGCTGTACCCCTCCATCGGCGGCAGCGCCCAGATGCAGGACATGATCAACGCGCTTCCCGCCGAAATGACAAAGGCCCTCAACTACGACCAGATTGCCACCGGTCCCGGGTATACGCAGGCCACCTTGTTCGGCCTGCTCGGTTTCCTCCTGATGACCATCGCGTCGGTGGGCTGGGGCGCGGCGGCCGTGGGCGGGGATGAGGAGTCCGGCCAGCTGGAACTCACCCTGGCCCACGGCGTCCGGCGGATCCAGGTGGTCCTGGAACGGGCCCTGGCGCTGCTGCTGCGCGTGGTGCTGCTGGCCGTCCTGGTCCTGCTGCTGGTGCTGGGGCTGAACGGGCCGGCGCAGCTGGGGATCGACGCCGGCAACGTGGCCGGGGCGGCGGTCCTGTTCGCCGGGCTGGCGTTGCTGAGCGGGACGGCAGCCCTGTGCGCGGGCGCCGTGTCGGGGCGCCGCACCTACGGCCTGGCCGCAGGTGCCGCCGTGGGGGTGCTGGGCTATGTCTTTAATGCCGTGGGCCGTCAGTCACCGGACGTGGAGTGGCTGCTGACCCTGAGCCCGTACCACTGGGCCTACGGGAACTCGCCGGTCACCAACGGCGCGGACTGGGGTGCTGCCGGCCTGCTGTGGGGCCTTTCCGCTGCCCTGGTGGCGCTGGCCGCCGTCGCGCTGGACCGCCGCGACGTGGGCGCTTAGTCCCGGCCTGCCCAGGCGTGCGGGGCCGGGGTGCGGGCACCTGGCAGTGCGCTGGCGGCCCGCCATGCGGCAATCCATTCGGGGAGGACCAGGTCTACGGGAGGTTCGCCGAATTCCTTCAGGATCTCTTCCTGGCTGACGGGGCCGCCCCTGGTGACCAGCCGGGTGGCGATGTAGGCACTGGCGTAAATTTCGCCGTCGGCCACCATCCGCTGTTCAAAGTAAATGGCCTTGGCGTCCAGTCCGATGATGCGGGTTTCGATGCTGTACCGCTGCCACAACTGCAGGGAGCGGCGGAAGGTGATGGTTTCGCTGGCCACCACCGGGCCCCAGCCGCGGCGGCGCATCCGCTTCCACACCCGGCTGCGGACCATCAGGTCGAACCGGCCCAGGTCCATCAGCGACAGGTACATGCCGTTGTTGACGTGCAGCGCAATGTCGATGTCCGTGGGCAGGACCCGGAGGTTCAGCGAGGCGGCGTCCCACACGGTGAGCGGCGGCCGTCGGGTGGAACGGAGCAGCAGGAGCAGGGTCCTCAGAAGCAGGTGCATACCACAATGCTACCCGCCGGTAACATCGCGTGCCCGTTGTTGCGCGCAGCGCCGCGTAGGATTCCTGCATGACGCAACAACGCTACCGGGACCTTGCGGAGTGGCCGCTGATGGCGACGGCCCTGTTGTTCCTGGCAGCGTACGCATGGCAGGTGATCGGGCGCGTCGAAGGCAGTGGCGCCGCCTGGCTCGAGGCCCTTATGTGGGCCACCTGGGTCGTCTTCGCCCTGGACTACGCCGCCAACCTCCGGCTCGCGCCGGACCGCCGCCGCTGGTTCTTCCGCAACCTGCACGAGCTGATCATTGTGGCGCTGCCGTTCTTCCGCCCCCTGCGCCTGCTCCGCCTGGTGACGCTGCTGTCCGTCCTGCACCGGACCGTGGGTGAAACCCTCCGCGGCCGGGTGGTCACGTATGTGGCAGGCTCCGCCGCCCTGCTGGTTTTTGTGGGCTCGCTCGCCGTGCTGGACGTTGAGCAGTCCGCGCCGGACGCCAAGATCGTGACGTTTGGCGACGCGCTGTGGTGGGCCATCACCACCATCACCACGGTGGGCTACGGCGACCTGTACCCGGTCACCCCCATCGGCAGGATGGTGGCCGCCGCGCTGATGATGAGCGGCATCGCCGTGCTGGGCGTGGTCACCGCATCGATCGCGTCCTGGCTGGTACAGCGTGTGGAGGACACCGCGGAAACCGCCGCCAACGCCGTTGAGGAGCCGCTGCGGGCCGAGGTTGCCGACCTGACGGCCCAGATCGCCCTGCTCCGCCGCGAAATTGCCGGCCTGCGGGATGACCCCACGCCGTAGCAAAGTCCGCAGGTCAGGTAGTGGAACGCCGCCGCCTGAGTAGCCAACACCAGTAGTCCCCGCCGAAAGTCGGGTAATTCCTACTGGTGCTGGCCCCCGCGCCCGGTTCCTAGACTCGGGATTCCTAGGACCGATTGACGCGCTGGCGGGTCCCCCGGGTTGGCTCCCCGCGGTCCCGCCTCCCTGCAGGGCCTCCGTATTTTTCTGGGTTGCGGATGCTCCATCCCGCACCATCTGGCATCCGGCGTGCACCGGCGCCCGGCGGCGCATCACATGATTCTCCGTTTTGGCTGCCCCGCGTCCGCGGTGCCGTGCAGGACTGGACCTGGATGGACACACCACATGAACCAGCCAAACCCCGCCGTCCCCGACGCCGAAAGCCGGAGCTTCGTCACCGACGAACCCCGGACCGACCTGATTTCCCGTAAACCTGCCGGTCACCGGAAATTATGGGCCGGCGTCGCCACCGCCGCCGTGGTGGCGGTGGTGGGCG
>NZ_LFQH01000038.1:0-52740 GCF_001238605.1 Arthrobacter sp. ZBG10
TGCCGGTGCAGCCAGGTGTGATGGGCGTCGGTCCAGGCATTGCCCCCGGAGTAAACCAAACCGTGGCGAAGGAAAAGCTTCGAGATCCGATGCCTGGCCCGCATCAGGTCTGCCCGGACGTCCTCACGGGCACGGACGAGATCCCTGGCTGCTTCATCGGCGTTCCCAGGAACCCGCACGGGCGTGATCTGTCCAAGTAGCGCCAGCCGGGCAAGATGCTCAGCATCCCGGGCATCTGTTTTCACCCGGTCCCCGGACGGCCTTTGCAGCTTAGACGGCGCTGCAACCAAGCACTCGATCCCTGCACCGGCCAGCCGCCGAGCCAACCCGAAACCGGTCGGGCCTGCCTCATAAACAACAAGAACAGGACCACGCAAACCCGAAACCCACTCCAAAACCCCGGCCTCGCTGCCGGCCAGACTCTGACGGAGCATTTCACCGGTTTCCTGGTCTATCGCGCAGCCCTTCACGCTGCGGGCATGGACATCCAAACCGACGTAAGTACGCTTATTCATGGCTGGAACCTCCAAACGTTCAAATGTGGCTCTACCAGTCCACACCCCGCACCTGCGTGCGGAAAGACCAACCGGCAACCCACGAACCCCTTTGAACCCGAGGTTCCAGTCCCTACCTCAGGGCCGGCCCGCCCGCACACTCATATCGTCTAGAGGTGCACTGGAATCCACCACTTGGGCGGTCGGCTTGACTTGATCGATTCCCGTCGCAAAGTAGTTCAACCTTCCAATCACATGTGATTGTTCAGTACTTGAATCGACATGCATATACGCCCCATCAGGCGCGCCATGTTCATGGTTTACGGGATGACGGGCGGGCCCAGTTGGTGGGCTTCGGAGAAAATCTCGATGCTGCGGAGCGGAATGTGGGGAGACTGCGGCGACGCCTCCGGGCTCGCCAACAAATACCGTCATGCAGCAAATCACCGCGTCCCTAGGCACGTAATAACCCTCGGTGACGGCTCTGCCCACGACGGTGTGTGGCGCTGGTGCCGCATGTGCAGTACTTTTTATGAAACCTTCAAGCTAATAGCGGATAGTGGCACCTATTGTCGCTGGCATCTGCAAGGCTGTACTGGTTGACATAGCGGCCCGGTGGGCCCGTGTGATCTTAACACCGTTGTTTGGATACGCTATGAATTTACATGGGGATATGAATGAGCTCGGAAATAACGATGGTGCCGGACCCGCATTTGATGGAGTCCTTGCGCGCCGTGGGATACACCCTTACGACAGCCGTCGCCGACATAATTGATAACTCAATCACGGCTGGATCCACGAGCATCGAGATACGGGCCGGCAGTCATCCTGAAGACTACTTGGCCATTGTCGACGATGGCATCGGCATGACAGGCGAGCAGGCCCAACACGCAATGCGTCTGGCCGGTACTAGTTCTGTTTCGACCCGATCGACCACCGATCTCGGTCGCTTCGGACTCGGACTGAAGACAGCCTCTCTGTCCCAATGCAGGCGACTGACGTTGGTGTCCCGACGTGATGGTGTCCTATGCGGCTATGAGTGGGACCTCGACCATCTGCAAAGAACCCAATCGTGGAGTTTGATTGAACTAAACGAAAGAGAATGTGTTGATCTCCCCGGATTTGAGCTACTCAATGAGCACGGTTCCGGAACGCTAGTGTTGTGGCGAAACCTTGACATCTTGCACAGTACCCATGGGAATCTCGACACCGGATTGAACCGCGCCCTCGTGGAGCTCCGGGACCATCTTTCATTGGTGTTCCACAGATTCCTAGCTGGCGAGCACGGCGAGCCATTGCAAATAGCCCTGAACGCGCGCCCCATCGAAGGCGCAGACCCTCTGATGCCGACCCACAAGGCAACCCAGGTAGGCCCTACGGAGCTGATCGCCGTTGACGGCGGGTCGGTAGTCCTCCAGGCTTTCACGCTCCCTCATCTGAACAAACTCACACAGAGGCAGCGCCAGCTAGCCCAAGTGAGCGGGTCTCTCCGTGACAGCCAAGGCTTTTACATCTATCGCGAGAAACGCCTAGTGATCTGGGGAACATGGTTCCGCATCATGCCTAAGCACGAACTTGGCAAGTTGGCCCGCGTCCGCGTCGATATTCCCAATACGTTGGACCACCTGTGGTCGCTCGATATCAAGAAGGCCCAAGCAGAACCGCCCACGGTCATCCGTGAACGGCTCAAGAACGTATCCGAGAAGATGATCGCACCAAGCCGCCGAGTAGCCGAATACCGCGGACGAGTTGCGTCGACTGGTGCAGTCGTTCCGGCTTGGAACATTGTGGATCAGGATGGATCCTTCCGGTACGAGATCAATCGGAAGCATCCGCTTGTTTCTGCCATGGCGGCCGCGGCAGGACCGGGCGGCGTCACGTCATTCCAGACCCTCCTCGGCCTCCTTGAGCGAAGTTTCCCCGTCGATCATGCATACAACCTTCTGGGTCAAGACTTCACTTACGCCCCTTCGTCTTTGGCGAACGCGGACCTTGTTATTGAGGCCACAAAGATATGGAAGTGCGTGTCGCTGATGGGCGGTACCCCAGATGAATTTGTAGCCAGTTTTGCTGCCTCCGACATGTTTAGCTCGGTCGCTGACCCCGAGAGTTTCCTTCGAAAGGTTGCACGAAATGAACTCTGATCTTAAGGACCTGTCTGAATCTTTGGACCGAGTAGAGCAGGCAATCCATGCTTGGAACGTGGACCCCCTAACGCAGGAGCCTCGCCCAGGCATCACAGAGCAGGCTATCCAGTCAGCAGTTGTGAGCTTCGGTAAAATGCAGGTCCCAGGAGCTACGGACGTCCAGCTCGAGGGCGTAGCTTTACGTTTGATCAAGTCACTGATGGCCACGATCGAGCTCGGCACCATAGTGACCAAGGAAGACCATGTTCCGTGGCTGGACGAAGCGCGACCTTCGATCGTATGGACTCGATGGCGGGCATATCGGAAGCTACTTGCTAAGAAGAAGCGCTCCTCCGACGTTCTCAACAAATTAGACAAGTTCACGGACGAAGTCTTGGATCTTGCAGGTAATCCTCTCCAAGAAGGCTCGTGGTCCCGGAGAGGCCTCCTGATCGGTGACGTCCAATCCGGCAAGACCCAAAACTACTTGGCCCTTATAAACAAAGCAGCCGACGCTGGCTATAGGCTCGTCGTTATTTTGGCCGGCAACACAGAGTACCTCCGCCGCCAGACTCAAGAGAGAGTGGACGAGGGAATCCTTGGCAGAGATACGCAGGTCCTAGCGTTCAATGGATCTACCTCTACCGGAATAAAGTCGACCATCGGCGTGGGTCTAATTGACAAGAAGGTCCTGAGCACTCAAAGCATGACGACCATGGCGATGGACTTTCTCCAAGCCACGAAACGGGGAACCGCTTTAACGGTTTCCAAGAACTCCAATGAGCCATTCGTTTTTGTTGTAAAAAAGAACAAATTTGTATTGGAAGCATTGGCTGGCTGGGCCCGTAATTTGGACGCCGACAAGGCCAAAGTGGACGTCCCTCTGCTCCTTCTGGACGACGAATCGGACTACGCCTCGGTCAATACCAACAACGAAGGCGACGATCCAACAGCGATAAACAAGGCGATTCGGTCGTTGCTGAATCGCTTTGAACGTTCGTCCTATCTCGCCATCACAGCTACGCCCTTTGCAAACATATTCATCGACAATGAAGCCGAGATGACGATCCAGCCAGATGAAGGGGAGGATGCCGAAACGGTCACTGACCTTTTCCCAGACGACTACATTTACGGGCTAGAAGCTCCATCTACATATGTCGGAATCAGGCGAGTCTTCGGAACTATTGACGAGCCCACCGAATCGATACTGCGTCATATCGACGACGCCCCACTATGGCTTCCGACCAATCACAAGAACGGGCACGTGGTTACATCACTGCCAAGCAGCCTGAGCACCGCGATACGCTCGTATTTGGTAGCCAATGCGGTCCTAGATCTCAATGGCAGTGCGTCGCTGAAGAGATCAATGCTCGTCAACGTCTCGCGGTTTAAGAATGTTCAGGCCCTCGTCGGCGACCTGATTGCCACGGAGCTCGCAATACTGAAGGACGCGTTGGAGGTTCACGGAGCCACCTACTTGAGAGGGATACCCAACCCTGTCATCGAGACGCTGCATGAGACCTTTCAGGACGAGTACATCGGTTGTGGCTATACGTGGCACCAAATTGCCGAGGTCCTTCATTCGTCGGTCAGTCTAATCCGCGTGAAAGTGTACAATTCAGATCCAGACCGGCTCGGAGTAGATGTCGAGTTTGAGCCTGACGTGCCGGCTCGGCAGATCGCTGTTGGTGGGGACCTCCTAAGCCGCGGGCTGACGCTAGACAACCTAGTTGTGAGTTACTTCCACCGTTCAGTTCGCGCAGCGGACACTATGATGCAGATGGCTCGATGGTTCGGTTACAGAGACGGATACGACGAGCTGTGCCGCCTTTGGATCTCTGCAGAAACGGCAGACAACTACAGATTCGTCGGGGATGCGGTCGAAGAACTGCGCCGGGAACTAAAGCTGATGAAGACCTCGGGCCGTACACCCCGAGAGTTCGGACTGGCGGTCAGGGAAAGCCCCGAGGCACTCCTGATCACAGCCCGTAACAAGTCGAGGAGTGCGATCTCCGCCGCCAAGACCGTCGACCTCCGGGGGCAGCGGCTCGAAACCACGAAGCTTACGGATAACATCGACCAACAAAAGAAAAATCTCGAAGCCGTGCGTAACTTTTCGGAAGCTTTGGCTGCGGACTGCGTGCCTCTGGACTCCGAAACATACAAGTGGCCCCGCTACAACGGAGTTGACCGCGACCATGTCGCCCAATTGCTATCGAGTTTCCTTCCCAGCGCAGCCGATGCCTATTTCAACGATGGCGTGTTGGTCAACATGGTTCAGAACTCCACTCATCCGAACTTCTCGACTTGGGACGTTGTATTCGTGGAAGGTGAACGCTCCCGTGGGGCCGTGCCAAATCTGAGCTTGGGGGCAGTCGACATCGTAATGCCACAGCGAACAATTACCCATCGGCCCTTCGTCTCCGGGTCTAAGAGCAGGCGCCAAGGAAGCCGCAATACTGCCGATTCCGGGGAATGGTTGGTTTCAGACAGGTCCTCGCGGCTGGCAGGTAGAACCGACCTGCAGTCAATGATTCCCTCGGAGACCCTTCAAACTATTGTCGATGGCCGTGCTAACAAATCGACCGCAGTTGCCGAGGACCACTTCTACGAACACCTGGCGAATCCCATCCTCTTTGTCTATGCGCTGGCTCCTCAAATCACTCAAGTCCAGCGTTTCCGGACAAAGGATCCCGAGACCAAGAAATGGACTACGAGTGTTCAGAAGAGCGACCCCGCAACAATTGATGGGCTCGAAGCAATCGTGGCTCTAAAGATCGCGTTGCCCAAGCCGGCCGATCAAGGCAATAAGGATGAATCGGGTAAGGGCAAATACCTTTTGAACAAGGTTGCCCAACGCTACGGCTTCCTCAACATCGAGTCATGGGCGACAGCGTGACGATGGGGCCTGTCCAACCCGGCTTGGCGTGGAGCGCCAAGGACTGGGACACTAGGCGGTCGTCCACCCATATTGGGGCATGGGAGGTCGATCCAGGCCTCCCGCTTCGGCTCTTTTATGGGGTTGAAACCACCGGGTGGCTAACTTTTGGATACGTCGCGACCGCCAAGCCTGGAAGTCCGCCCCTCTCGTCGGCCGTCCGAGTCCATCGACGACAACGAGATCTGGACGAGAAATGGACCCTTTCGTTAACCCTCACGGTGCCGGATTCGGAGACCGTATTCCGGCAGTTGGCAGAGCACATTTATGCGCGAGTGAAGGCCACTTCATCGGAGGAGCGCGGCGTCCTAGCATTCATGGAGTCGGTGTCCGAGTGGAAGAAACTCTTCGCGGCTCCAAACCGAATGTCCTTGGCGGAACTCCGCGGGCTCTTTGCTGAGTTGTACGTCGGCTTTGTGACATGTTCGGCGATCGCGTCAGATGCTGCCACTGTGAGCGCGTGGGAGGGTCCTTTCATGGCAGACCAAGACTTCCAATTTCCAAGATTCTCCGTCGAGGTAAAAAGCATCCGCCCAACATCGCGCGCAGTCGACATCGCATCGGAGTACCAACTCGACGGCGAGGACATCTACCTGGCCATTGCAACAGTTCTCGATGATCAAACATCGTTCGACGGGTCGATGACGCTGCCCGAATTGGTGGCCTCAATCCGTCTCCGACTCCAGGGCCAGCCCTCAATAGCCGAGTCGTTCGAGGATGCGCTAGCGCAACATGAAATCGACTTAAGCGATGCGTTCTACGAGGACACCCATCTATCCTGTACGACAGTTCGGCTGTTCGAAGTTTCCGGCGATTTCCCACGTATTACAGCCAAAATAGTTCCGCACGGAGCCGCCGGCGTCAACTACAAGATACTGCTAAGCGAAATTGGCGGATACGAACGAAGTATCCGAGATCTGGTGCTTACACCAGCTACCGAGGTGGAGGAATAGCATATGGATCTCAAAGAGTACTACGTGGACTTTCAACAGGACGTGGCCACCGACGCGAGTGCGTCCGGTGACTACACAGTGGACGCGTTCATTCGCCGCTGTGGGGAAATCTTGGGCGAAGCCGACCAGTTCGAGGAAATCCAAGTTCTGCAGTTCGAGGGGACGGGCCAAAGACAGCGCAAGCTTCGAATCCAAGGATATGACCTGTCAGCGTCGGACGACACGGCCAGTCTCGTCGTGGGCATCCACCACGGAACCCCCGAAATTTCCGCCGTCACGACTACCGACGCCAAGAATGCACTGAAGGCCCTCCAGTATTTCCTTGACGAAGCTACTTCAGGGCAGTTTGAAGTTGACCGTGAAGCCAGCTCGCCCGCGGTTCAAGCAGCTATCGATATCCGTCTTCGACGGACGTCCATTTCTAGGTTCCGACTCCACTTGGTCACCGATGGCAAACTTAGTGACAGGCTACGTGATTTGCCAAGCGAGGAACTGAACGGCGTGCCTGTCGACTTCTCCTTCTGGGACATCGAACGCTTCCATCAACTGCACGAGTCAAAACAACAACGTGAAGCCCTAGAGATTGATGTCACCGAGTGGGCGCCGAACGGCATTCCAGCTCTCGAGATTGCAGGCACGGAGGACTTCGCAACGTATCTGGCAGCCGTTCCTGGACCTTTACTAGCAGACCTCTACTCAAGGCACGGCAACCGGCTGCTTGAAAGCAACGTCCGTTCCTACCTTTCCAATCGTGGCAAGGTCAACAAGGGTATCCGTGACACCGTGAATGCATCGCCGCACCTCTTTATGGCCTACAACAATGGCATTACGGCAACAGCCACGAAGGTTGAGATGTCAGGTGACCGTTCGTCAATCCTCAGCGTTGTGGACCTTCAAATTGTCAACGGCGGACAGACCACGGCAAGCCTGTTTTACGTCGGTCGGGAACAGAAGGCTAAGGCAGCCTTAGCCAATGTCGTGGTCCCGATGAAACTGGTGATGGTTGACGAAGATCGGGCGCAGACACTTGTACCTAACATTTCCCGGTTTGCCAACAGCCAGAACGCTGTGAGCGCCGCCGATTTCTTCTCCAATAGCCCCTTCCACCAGCGACTCGAAGACCTCTCGCGGCGGCTGCGGGTCCCTGCAGTTGCCGGAACTCGGATTCAAAGTAAGTGGTACTACGAGCGCATTCGAGGCCAGTACTCCAATGAGAAAACGCGACGTATGCCGTCAGAGGCTCTCCGGTTTGAGCAGGAGAATCCTAAATCGCAGATGTTCACTAAGACCGATTTGGCTAAGTACATGTCGTCTTGGGATCAGAAACCCCATATTGTCAGCTCAGGTGCACAGAAGAATTTTCTAAGCTTTGCCGTGACAATTTCAAAAAAATGGGATTATTCGCCCGACGATTTCAACGATGAGTTCTTCCGAGACGGAGTAGCAAAAAACATTCTATTCAACTCTGTTCGAAGAGAAGTTTCGAAGGCTGACTGGTACAAGGATGAAACCGGCTATCTTGCAAATATCGTGACATACACGATTGCCAAGTTAGCTAACGTCGTTGAAACTCGGGCTGGAAATAGCGTTCTTGATTTTTCCAAGATATGGAATCAGCAAGCCGTTTCCCCCAACCTGCTGGATTACTGCGTGGAGTTGGCGCGCGATGTGCGAAGTGTGCTGATCGCAGATCGTCGGCTAGTTCAGAACGTTACAGAATGGGCCAAGCGCGAGGACTGTTGGACGCAAGTCCGTGGGATTCCGGCGTGGTTGCCTGACGACGCAAAGACGTGGCTCGCGGACCCTACAGCCGTCATTCGGCGACAGAGTATGGCCAAATCTAACCAAAAAATCGACTCAGGCATCCAAGCCCAGACACGTGTCATTGAGACACCTCGAGGGCAATGGCTTGAACTGGAGGCTTTCCTGTCGACTGTACGAGTGGCCACTCTGAAAGAAACGTCCATTCTCGGGGTATGCACCGGCCGTCGTCCTGGCATTCCAACAGAAGCGCAATCGAAAGTTCTCCTGCAGCTGGTGGAGAGAGCTAACACCGCCGGATTTGACGGGTTCACCCTGTGAGCGCAGTTCTAGCTTGATTTCCGGTCCGGGATAGCGGCGGCTGGTTGCCTCTTTTATAGAGGTATCGGCCAGCCGTCAAAAATTGGAGTTAGCCCACCGGGCCGTCGAAGAGCGACCCCAACATCAGTGCAACCTTGTCGGCGATCTTCCTCGCCAGAAGCGGGGGCACAGCATTTCCGACTTGATGGAACTGCTGAGTCCGCGCTCCCTCAAAGAAGTAGTTATCCGGGAAGGTCTGCAAACGAGCTGCCTCGCGAACTGTAAGGCTCCGCCCTTGAATAGGGTCCGGATGGATGTAGTAATGACCGTCTTTCGAGATGTGAGAAACGACGGTCGTTGATGGCTGATCCCACACTTGAACCCTGAACCGGTCCGTGAATGGCGTATTTGCCTGACCGATGTTGTTGTGGTCTGGTTGCAAGGACTCATGCAGATCCGCATATTTCGGACTGCGTCCGAGCTCCAGTGCTTTGGTAGCCATAACTCGGTATCGGACCAAGTCTGAAATCATGTGGGAGCGGGGCACGTGATGGACAGGGGCCGTGATGTTATCGTCTTCCAGCCACTCGCGAAGATCCTTCGCAGCTTGATTATCCACATCCGCCATGTCTGACCTAGGATCGGCCGCCAACTTAGCATCAGCAGTGGCAACTGACAATTCTTCTTCCCAGTTCAGTGCCCGTTTGGGTAAACGACCAGAGGCAACAGAAACCCGTGCTGGAAGGCCGCCGATGGCGTCCCGGACAGTCACCGGTTCTGGGGATAGATCTAGTACCCTTCGGGGGATCCGATGTGCGAGGTCGCTCCTGACGCCCAGCAGGATCACTCGGTGCCGTTTCTGTGGGAGCCCGTGTTCCTCGGCTCGAATAATGAAATCCTCGGGTTGGACGTCTTCGTGGTCCACGTCAACAACCAGAGAACGGATCTCGTAACGAACGCCTCCAGGAAGTTTCCGAAGATCGTCCAAAATCCTGAGGAACATGCCTTTGCCCCCATGCGTCGACGACAATAGGCCCTTGACGTTCTCCATCACGAAAATCGACGGTTGGAACGCGTCAAGAATGTGGAGGTATTCCTTGTACAGGAAGTGCTTATGGTCGCTTTCGAAGTATTCATCACTGGTCCGTCGGGACCGCCCGGCCAAGGAATAGGCTTGGCACGGTGGCCCGCCAATTAGGATCCAGTGCCCTCGACTTTCGTGTCGGCCAAGCTTTTCCAAGATGGTGGCATCAACTTCCTTGCGCTGTTCCTCACCAAGCTCGACCTGAAAGATGTGCTCCGCTGTAGATTCATAGGCCTCACGGAATTTGCCGCTTAACGTCTCGTTCCACGTAGCTTGGCCGGAGATGTATTTGTAGTAAGGACCTAGGTCTGCGCCATTCGCCCTGAGTGCCCTAAACGTCGATCGAAGTCTCAGCGTCCTGCACGCCAGAGCATCCATTTCGAACGAGGCAACGCTGTCGAAGACACGCTTACCGTTGATATCGAGAGCACTGCAAAAACCCTCATTGAGGCCGCCCGGACCAGCGAACAAATCAACAATCGGTATCAAGGCATCCTCTATCAACTAACAAACGGAGTTTCCAGGATACCAGGCATCCCCGACAACAGCGATTGGGTACCGAACATCGGTCGCAGGGGGAGGATTGACGGGAAGGCCATGCCGGACCCCCGCGGAACCGAATCTCCCGGGTCAGTCACCCCGCGGGTGGAGAAAGCCGGCATCGTGGGCGCCACTGGAGAAACTACCGGCTAGGTCGCCATTGCGTTCGTCGTCCTGCACGGCGACACCGTGGACTCCGGCAACTGGATCGTCACAAACCTGCCGACCAGGTCGGCAAGGAATGCCCAAACGTCAAAGCCAAGGCCATCTTCGTGTCCGAAGTGCCCAAGACCGGTGGTGCAGCTGTAGCCGGGACGGCCCGCGTGTTGTGGGCGGCCTAAGAATAACCGCACTTACCGGGGCGCGAACTTTCGCGAAGAAGGCTCAATTCATGGACAAACCCGGAACGTCAGATACCGCGCATCCCCGCGACCCACCAGCCGTCCCAACACCTCGACCGCTTCGAAATCCTCGGCACCCATATCCGTGGACAGCCAGAGGCTGATAAGCCCGGCGTCACCGCTGGAACGCACGGCCGCGCCCAGCGCCAGGTCCAGCCGGTCCCGGAGCAGCTGCACCGCCAGGACGCCGGAGCGGCTGAGCAGGGGAGCGCTGTACGCCTCCAGCGCCTCCACCACTCGGCACTCGCGGAGCAACCGCAGCACCCGCCCCGCATCTGAACACCCAACAAGCCCCGCAGCAAACCGGTATGGGTTCGACTCCACGGCGTCGCCCAGCATCGAGCGGACCCGGAACATCTCGGTGCGGATGGCCACGGTGGTGCCCGTATCCCCGTAGAGCTCGTAGGCCATCTCCTCGGCGGTCCAGCCCTGGGAGCGTGAATCCAGCAGCGCGAGGATTTCGGCCCGGCGCAGCGTCAGCGGCACCCGGCTCCCGTCGCGGAACACCGCGGCAGGTTTGTCCCCGAGAAGCTCCAGCCGCTCGACGGCAGCAACCGGCCGGCGGACGGGCTGCCGGGACCCACCCCGGTGAGGTGAGGCATCCAAGGACCTCCCGCCGTCGGGCGTTCCCAGAAGGGCCTCCGCTACCCTGACCGCGCACCGCACCATCCGCAGCGTGTCCGCGCTGATGGTGTCCAGCGGTCCGGAGACGTCGAGGACGCCAAGCAGACGGCCCGTGGCCGGGTCCGTGATGGGCGCCGCCGTGCAGGCCTACTCATGGTGGGTGCGGACCAGATGCTCGGCGGAGAACAGCTGCACCGGCCGCCCGGTGACCAGTGCTTCACTGATGGCGTTGGTGCCGATCCCGGCCTCGGACCAGTCCGCACCTTCGGAGAACTCCAGCCGGTCTGCCCGACGGAGCACCTCCGGGCTGCCCACCCGGCGCAGGATCTCGCCGCGGGCATCGGTGAGTACCAACAGGTGCCGGCCGGAACTGGAATCATCGGCCAGCAGGTCGTTGAGCGCCGGCATGACCTGCTGCAGCCGGTGCTCCCGCCGCAGCTCCGGGACGTCGGCGGCGTCGTGCAGGTGCCGCGGGCTGTGCTGGTCCGGGCTGATGCCCAGGGCCATGGAGCGGCGCCACGAATCCGCTAGGTCGGTGGGGATCTCCGGGCGCGGGACGCCGGAGATGACCAGTTCGTGGGCGCGGCGCAGGGCGCGCGAGTACTTCGCCGGGTCCGAAAACCTCAGGCCGTAGTCCAAAACAGTGTCCTCCTCACCGGCGGCGTCCTTGCCGTATTCATGGCCGTGGACGTAACAGCCGCCACTCACGTCCTTGGCAGACGGCTCACCCTCCTCGGCGTTGGCATCGGAACCGCCGCCTACGTACTACTCAACCTCGCCTGACGCGGCAGCCACACGCCGGACTCGAAGCAGCCGGCAGTCAACCAGCACAACCAGCCAGTCGCCGTCGTCAGTACACTGGGCAGCATGGTCTCCCGCATCAGCGAACTGGTCCTCAACTGCGCCGACCCGGAACTGCTCTCGACGTTCTGGTGCGGCGTCCTCGGCTACGTGGAACTCGACCGGGAGGACGGTTCCATCGAGATCGGCCCGGCCAAGCCCGGGTTCGGCGGCCTGCAGCCCACCATCATCCTGAGCCCCAGCACCAACCCGCGGACTGGGCGGCTGCCGCTGCACATCGACGTCAACCCCATCGACCGGGACCAGGCCGCCGAGCTGGAACGCCTGCTGGCCCTCGGTGCCCGGCCGGTCGACGTCGGGCAGTCCGGCGACGAGCAATGGCACGTCCTCGCCGACCCCGAAGGCAACGAGTTCTGCCTGCTCCGCCGGCGGCTCGAGCCCCAACCAAACCCTTAAACGCTAGGAAAACCGGCTGGCCAGGTGTGCCGCCGCTTACTCTGCGTCAGGTCCCACCCCGAGCAGCGTCGGGGAGACGGGTCGTGGCCGAACATCTATGGGTTCTGGCAGGGCTCGGCGGACGACGGGCGACTGAGTGCCTTCGCGCGGAAGGCACTGAAGAACCGTTCGACCCGGACAACCTGTTCCGTATCAACCACAATATCCCGCCCACTGCCGGCTGAGGCAGCGCTAGAAACCAGCCGTGCGGACTGCGTCGATCGACTCTTCTAGGAGCGCCACACGCTGCAGCACGGAGGATCCCGGCGGCGCAGAGACTTTCAGCCCCCGGTATGGTTCCGGCCCCGTGACGTCCAGGCCGGCGTCAACCGCCGCGGCCAACGTCCGGATGCGCTGGGGCGTCAGCAGGGACGCCGGTTCAACCGGCGCAGGCGGCAGGTGCGAGTCATCCCACGCCGCACCAAAATCAGTCGCCTGCGAGGAACACCCGGACACGACAACGCCAGCCAGGATGCCTTCAGCTGAGGCACGTTCCACGTGCCGGACAGGCGCACCCGGATCCCGGTCCTCAAGCACTGAGCGTGCCCAGTTCACCGCTACCCCCGCACCGGTGCCCGTGGCAAGGACCGCCTCAACCTCCTGCTCGAAGCGCAGGAACCCTTTCACCGGCGCGTGGGACGGGCCGGCCGCATCACAGTGTTCCAAGACAATCCGGGCACCATCCCACCGGAACCCAGCAGTCTGCCGCAATGATTCGGTCAGCTCCTTCACACCCGAGGAAGCGCCCGCCACACCGGCGCCCAGGCGTGGAGCGCTGAACAGGTGCACGGCGCGGACCGCACGACGGCCCAGAACGTCGTTCAAGGTGCGGACCGCCTCCGCGGCGACCGCCGCCCTTTCCATGGCCGCCCGCCGACCCGCCTCAGTTGTGGAGGCGAGTCCGAAGTCAGGGGAGCGGGCCAGGCGGTCCATGGTGTCCGGAATGGTGGTCACCACGTACGTGAGATGGTCGGGAAGGTGCCGTACCTGCTTCAGGAACCAGTCGCCGTCGTACTTGTGCAGCTCTCCCGTGGCATATAGCGGAATCTCCAGTCCTGAGACGTGCGGCAGCGATGCCGCCGCGGCCAAGAACGCCGCCTCCTGCTCCGGATCCCAGCCGTCCAGGGCGGGAGCCGCCGCGTAACTGCTGACGATCAAGCCGGCGCCATCACGTGCCCGGCCGGGGAGTCCACCGCAGCCACCGGGTTGGTGAGGGTTCCCACCCCTTCAATGTCCACCGAGACGGTATCTCCCGGGCGCAGTTCGAGGCCAGATTCGTCAGCGGCCCAGGGCGTGCCGGTGAGGATCACGTCGCCGGGGTAGAGGGTCATGAACCCGGAACAAAACACCAGCAGTTCCGCCACGGTGAACACCATGCGGGACGTGGCGGAATCCTGGACCACGGAACCGTTGATTGTGGTGACGATGCGGAGAGCCTGAAGGTCCGGGACCTCATCAAGGGTCACCAGCTCCGGCCCCAGCGGGCAGAACGTGTCCAGGCTTTTGCCGCGCGTGGACTGGACGTCCGCCGCCTGCAGGTCCCGCGCCGAAACGTCGTTTGCCACTGTCACCCCTGCAACGGCCGCGAGTGCCTCCTCCGGCGTGGCGGCGTCCTTGAGGACACGTCTCATCACGACGGCGAGCTCGCCTTCGCACACCACCGTTCCGGCACGTGCCGGGTTGAGGATGATCGGCTCGCCGTCAGCAGCCAGGCTGCCGGCGAATTTGCCGAACACCAGGGGGATACGCCCCGCTGCCCGCCGGTCCGGGGCTGTGCCTCCGGCGGGCACCGGGAGCGCCGGCTGACCGGCACCAGGGTCAGGCCAGTAGTTTTCGCCAATGCCGATCAGCTGCCCGGGGATGCGGATGCCCGGCAACAGCGCGCAGGACAGGGACGGGCGTTCACCCGCACTGGCGCCGGAACGGGTGAATGGAAACCGCGGCATTCAGTGGCTCAGGTGGGATGCGTACACACGCAGGCGCGGGTGCTGGAACACTTCATCCGGCGGGCCCTCCGCCACAATGCCGCCGTGTTCCATAAAGATCACCCGGTCCGCCACCTCGCGGGCAAACTTCATCTCGTGGGTCACGATCACCATGGTCATGCCGGTCTTCGCCAGCTTCGCCATGATGTCCAGGACTTCATTCACCAGTTCCGGATCCAGGGCGGACGTGGGCTCGTCAAACAGGATGGCCTTGGGATCCATCATCAGCGCCCGGCAGATGGCCACCCGCTGCTGCTGGCCGCCGGACAGGTCTGCGGGGTAGGCGTCCGCTTTGTCCTCCAGGCCCACCGAGCGGAGCTTTTCGAGCGCCCGCGGAACCGCGTCGGCACGTTTTTGCCGCTTGGCGATCACCGGGCCTTCCAGCAGGTTGTCCAGTACGGTCCGGTGCGGCCAGAGGTTGAACTGCTGGAACACCATGGCGATCTCCCGGCGCAGCCAGGTCAGCCGGAACTGGTCCACCACACCGAGCTTGCCCCGGGAGTTGGGAGTGTAGAAAACCTGCCGGCCGTCCACATGGATGCGCCCGGAGTCCGGCACCTCCAGCATGTTGATGCAGCGCAGCAGCGTGCTCTTCCCGGCACCGCTGGGGCCGATGATGGCCACCACCTCGCCCGGAAGGATGCGCAGGTCCACATCCTTGAGTACTTCGCGGGAGTTGTAGCTCTTGGTGAGTCCGGTGATGCCGATCATGCCATGCTCCCAACAGCTTCGCGGAGTTGTTTGGTGGTGCCCATTTTGCGGCCCATCTTCTTTTCGATAATGATCTGGACCACCATGAGCAGGCTGGTCATGACCAGGTACATGGCCGCCACCACCCCCAGGGTTTCCATCACGTTGTACGTGGAGT
This sequence comes from Arthrobacter sp. ZBG10, assembly GCF_001238605.1. NCBI lineage: Bacteria > Bacillati > Actinomycetota > Actinomycetes > Micrococcales > Micrococcaceae > Arthrobacter > Arthrobacter sp. ZBG10. The sequence continues at coordinate 15,371 of NZ_LFQH01000038.1, forward strand.
TGTAGGCTTTCTGCCCCTGCAGCATCAGGTCCGGGACGGTAATCACCGAGATCTGCGCCGACTCCTTGAGCATGATGATGCAGTTGTTGATGTACGGCGGAGTCATGAGGCGGATGCCCTCCGGCGCCGTCACCCGCACAAACTTCTGCACCGGATTCATACCCACCGAGTCCGCCGCTTCCAGGTGCCCTGCATTCACCGATTTGAGCCCGGCCCTGATGATTTCGGAAAAGAACGACGCCGAGTTGAGGCTCATCGCGATCAGCCCTGCGGTAAATGCGTCCATGGTCAGCCCGAACGGCTTCGTGTAATAGAAGAAGAACAGGGACAGCATGAGCGGCAGGCCGCGGAAGAACCAGACATACGCGGCGGCGAAGATCCGCAGGGCGCGGATCCTGGAGAGCCGCAGCGTGGCGATGATGTAGCCCAGGACAGTGGCACAGACGATGGCTGCGGCCACAATTCCCAGGGTGGTCATGGCACCGGCCAGGAAGATCGGGAAATATTCGGCTGCAACAGAGCCGGGCTCGTAGGTGTCCATTGGGAATCAGGCGGCGGGGATCTCGACCGTGAAGCCGAACCACTTCTGGTTCAGTTTCTCCAGGGTGCCGTCAGCCTTGAGCTCTTCGATGATCTTGTCCACCTTGGGCTTCATCTCGGTATCGTCCTTGGGGAGGCCGACGCCGGCGGGCTTGGTGCCGTACACATCTCCCACGATCTTCAGGTCCGAGGCCAGCGGCGAGTTCTTCATGAAGTTCTCCGCGGCGATCCGGCCCGTGGCGAACACCGCGATCCTGCCCGCTGCAACATCGGCAAACCCTTCCGGAGCGCCGGGGTAGGCCTTGAGTTCGGTAAACCCGCCGATGCCCTTGACGTCCGTTTCCGTGCCGGAGCCACCGATGGCGCCCACCACCAGGCCGTCCAGCTTGCTGAGCTGCTCCACGGAGGTGTTGTCCTTCTTCACCACCGCAACCGCGCCGTCTGCCAGGTAGGGGGTGGAGAAAGTGATGGACTGCTTACGGGGCTCGGTCATGGTGAGCCCTGACATCACGGCGTCGAACTTTCCACTGTTGAGGCCCGGCAGCAGGCCGGTCAGTTGGCCTTCAACGAACTCCGGTTCCATGCCCAGCTTCTCCGCGATCAGCGTGCCCACCTCGATGTCGAAACCGGTGAGCTTGCCAGCCTCCGAGAAGGTGATGGGCCGGAACGTGCCGCTGGTGGCGATGGTGAACTTTTCCTTCGCCGGAGTATCCGAGGAAGCATTGCTGCTGGCTGCGCAGCCGCTGGCGGCGAACGTGAAGGCGGCCAGGGCGGTTACGACGGCGGCTTTGCGTGTGCGTGAAAACATGCGGTGCTTCCCACTTTCAGTGATCCGTGCCAGTGATGTTTGCTGACAGGACTGACGCTATGGGCTGCGTGTGTCCGGGAATTACCTGCTTCGTTTCGGAAAGGTTAATTATGAATTCTGTAGACAGTTTTCACCGTCAGTCGGGGACGCCCAGCACCTCGGCCCCTTGGGTGAGGCTTGCGGCCAGCCCTTCGAGGACTTCAGCAAACGCGAGGGCCTTCAGCTCCCCGCCGGGAGCTGCCACCACCTGGACCGACAGGGGGAGTCCGTCCGTAGACAGTCTCACCGGCAAGGACACCACCGGGCATCCAGTCAACGTCACGGCCCGGCAGGGACCCATGATCTCCCAGCCCTGCAGGCTGGTGCCGTCCACGTCCAGGGCGCCTTCCGGATCGGCGGCCGGACCGCCGGCGACGGGGAGCAGGGCAAAATCCACCGCAGCGATCTGGTCCAGGGCGCTGGACCGAGCAGCGTCGGCTGCCGTGCGGGCCAGGTCCAGCTCCCCGGGGGACGCCGACAGCGAATCCCGGATGGTTTTCAGGTTGGCCGCTGAAATGCCGGCCTCCTTGCCGGCGATGGCGGCTACGTGGTCCAGCATGGGGTCCACCCCGCGCAGGCGGTTGTAGGCGGGCAGGCACTCCGCAAACAGCTCCGGTTGGTGGGCCACCGTATGGCCCGCCGCGGCAACTGCGGCTGCGAGCATTTCCATGAGCGCGGTGACCTCGCGGCGGACTGGACCAAACGTGCTGCCGTCGCTCCAGGCAATCCGGAGGGGAGTGTCCGTGAGGGACCCGGCGTCCGCTTCCGCCCCGGACATCACCAGGTACGCCGCCCGCAAATCACGCACCGACCGTGCGAGCGGGCCGACGGTTTGGAATGAGCCCTGCATACCCGGGCTCACGGCGGGGACCACGCCGTCGGAACCAAAGTTCCCGTCAAGTCCCGGGACCTGCCCTTCCCCGGGCACTGCCCCCAGCCCGGGCCGCAGCGCAGCGATACCTACGCATTGGGCGGGCCAGCGCAAGGAGCCGCCAAAATCCGTGCCGACCCCCAGGGCCGAGATCCCCGCGGCCACCGACGCTGCTTCGCCGCCGCTGGAGCCTCCCGGGGTTGCTGTTGAATAGCGTGGATTCAGGGTCCTGCCCAGCAGCGGGCTGTCGCAGGTCATGCCAAACGCGAATTCGGGGCAGTTGGTTTTGCCCACCAGGATGGCGTCTGCCTCCAGGAGCCGCTGCACGGCCGGTGCTGTGGTTGTGGCCACGGTGTCGGCGAACGCCTGGCTGGCCGCTGTGACCGGCAGGCCGGCGACGGCGATCACGTCCTTCACGCTGAAGGGCACCCCGGCCAGCAGGCCGAGCGTTTCACCGGCGGCTCGGCGGGCGTCGAGGATGGCCGCAGCCTGCGCCGCGCCATCCCAGTCCGCCGTCACGAAGGCATTGAGCGCCTGGCCTTCGGGGGCGGACGCGCGCCGGTGGGCTGCGGCCACAACCTCGCCGGCGGTCACCGCCCCCGCCCGCACAGCGTCCGCGATGGCGGTGGCGTCCTGGTATCCGGCGTTCAGGCCCGCCAGCAGTGAGTGGCTCATGCCCCGGCCGCCCGCTGTTCCAGGGCGGTCTCGCCTTCAAGGTAGTCCCGCTCACCGTGTTCTTCGAATTCGCGGCGGATCCGCTCCGGGTCTCCCGAACGCAGACAGGCCAGCAGCTCGGTATGCCGGTCCACGCCTTTGGTGAGGTCGCCTTTGGTCCTGGCCTCGTTCAGCACGTTGGCTGCCATGCAAAGCTGCATCTGCAGCATCAGCGACCGGTAGGTATCGCTGAGCCTGCGGTGGCCGGCGGCATCAACCAGCGCCGTATGGAAGTCAATGTTGGCCTGGACCACGGCGGCCCGGTCACCGCGTTTTGCGGCGGCGCGCATGGCCTTCATGATCGGATCCAGGGGTGCGTAGGTGGCGGGGTCCTTCCTCGCCAGCAGGTAGTCCAGGGCGAACATTTCCAATGCCCGCCGCAAGGAGTAGATCTCGTTGATATCCGTCTCCGTCATGGAGACCACGCGGTAGCCGCGCCGGGGTGATTGTTCCAGGAGGCCTTCGCTTTCCAGCGTTCGGAGGGCTTCACGCAGCGGGGGGCGGGAAATTCCCAGGCGTTCCGCCAGCGGAGGCTCGTTCAGCTTGTCCCCGGGTGCCAGTTCACCGCTCACTATCAACTTCCGGATCTCGGTGGTGGCGAGCGAAACGAGGCTTTCCTGGACGATCATGCCCTCAGACTACTGTCTACAGTCGCCGCAGAGCCATAGCCTGCACGAGTTTACGCAGGGTTTACATGGGAGGTTCTTTCTGTAGATTGTCTACAGTATTCTTTGCTGTATCCAACAAAGAATGGTGGGAAATGGGAACGACATCGACAGCCACCCACAAGGCCCGGCGCTGGCGCGGCTGGCTGGATCCTTTTGTGCTGCTGCTCCTGGCAACCCTGGCCGGGGCGGCCCTCCTCCCGCCGGACAAAGAGCTGGTCCCTGCGCTGTCCAGCGCAGGTGGCGTGGCGGTGGCTGTTCAGTTCTTCATCAGTGGCTTGCGTCTGCCCTCTTCCGCAGCCCTGAAGGGCCTCAAGGCCTGGCGGCTCCACCTGGTCATCGTGGGGTTGTCCTTTGTTATGTTCCCCATTCTTGGCTTCGGTGTGGCGGCAGGCTCGTCCTGGTACCTGAACCATGAGCTGGTGGCAGGACTGTTGTTCCTGACCATGCTTCCCACGGCGGTGCAGACGGCCACCACGTTCACCGGCATTGCCCGGGGCAACACCGCTGCCGCTGTCTGCGCGGCCTCCATTTCGAACCTCCTCGGCGTGCTGGCCACGCCGTTGCTTGTGGCGCTGGCCCTGGGGTCCTACAGCGGTATGAACCTGTCATCGATCACCAAGATTGCCGTGCAGATTGTTGCCCCCTTTGTGCTGGGCCAGCTGCTCCACAAACTGACCCTGAAATGGACGCAGCGCTGGGCCCCGGCGTTCAAGGTTGTGGACCGGGCAGCCATCCTGCTGGTGGTGTACGTCGCGTTCGGCGCCGCTGTGGCCGACGGTGTGTGGCACCGCATCCCCGCGGCGCAGCTGGCTGTAACAGCCGGTATCTGCGCGGCGATGCTGGCGCTGAGCCTCTGGATCACGTCCCTGGTGGCCAAAAAACTGGGGTTCGTGCCTGCGGATGCCACCGCCATCATGTTTTGCGGTTCGGAGAAGAGCCTGGCCACCGGACTGCCCTTGTCCGCGATCCTCTTTACCGGTCCGCTGGGCGGGGTGGTGATCCTGCCGGTGATTATGTATCACGCGATGCAGCTGATCGTCTGCGCCGCGATTGCCCGACGGGTGGCACGCCGGACTGAACCCCAGCATTACACGGACGCTGGTCCGGCCGTCCTGGCAGGTGCCCCTTAGGCGTCGTCCGCCAACGGCTTCATGCTCGCCCGGACCACCTCGACGCCCAGCTCCTGGATCTGGTGGGTTGTGGCCTCGTCCAGGCCGGCGTCGCTGATGATGAGGTCCAGTTCGTTCAGCCCGAGCACCCGGTATTTGGCGTAGCGCCCAAACTTGCTGCTGTCCGCCAGCAGGACAGTCTTTTCGGCCGACGCCATGGCCGCGCGTTTCGGGTCAATCTTGGCCTCGACGGGTGTTGTCACGCCATGCCGCAGGTCGCAGGAGCTGGAGGACAGGAAAGCGATGTCCAGCGACAGTTCACCCAGCGTCAGCGCAGCCAGCCTGCCGATCATTGACTTGTTGTCCCGGTCCACCCGGCCACCCACGCAGATCAGGTCAACGCCGGGGAATTCAAGAAAGGCCATGGCGGTGGCCAGGTCATTGGAGACGATGGTGAGGTCCGAGCGTTCCCGCAGGTACGGGCTCATGGCCTGGACCGTGGTGCCGGCATCAAGATAAACAGTCATCGAATCGGTCACCAGTTCGGCAGCGTGGCGCGCGATCGCCGCCTTGGCCGGCAGGTCCGCCGCTTCCTTCACGGAGCGGTGCGGTTCCTGCAGCAACCTGGTTTCCGCGAGGACACCGCCCTGGGTGACCTGGACCTTGCCTTCCTCGGCCAGGGCTGCCACGTCGCGGCGGGCGGTCATGTGGCTGACTCCCAGCAGCTCGGTGATATCCCGGTAGCTGAGAACCCCGCGGCCGCGCAGGTGCTGAAGAATCTGCTGCCTGCGCTGTTCAGGGATGAGGGATGTCGTCGTCTTCGCCACTGCTGCCACCCGCGTCAATCTACCGGAGAATGCGTCCAGGGACTGCCCCACTTGTCCGCGAGCTCGCGGATCTGCTCCGGGGTGAGCTCACGGCGCGGGGAATTCTCGGTCAGCAGCGCAATCCGGCACGCTTCTTCGAGTTCCGCGGCGCGCTCGACGGCGTCACCCAGGTCCGCACCCGACACCACGGAGCCGTGGTTGGCCAGCAGCGCCGCGCGGAATTGCCCGGGTGCGGACAGGATGTCCGCGCCGAGGGCGGCGTCACCGGGGTGCCGGTACGGCAGCAGCGGCGTCTGGCCCACCCGCATCACAAAGTACGGTGTCAGCGGCGGCACCGCATTCGTGGCGGACCACGGATCGCGGCAGGACATGGCAACGGCCTGCGGGGAGTGCAGGTGAACGATTGCCTGGTGCTCGTCGCCGCGGCGGTAGAGGCCCACATGCAGGGGGGTCTCCTTGGATGCCCGGGCGCCGCCCAGGTGGACACCTGTCATTGAAACCTCGGCAATATCGGCCTCGGTCAGGTGGCCCAGCGACGCGCCGGTGCCGGTCACCAGGATCATGTCCCCGTCCCGGATGCTCAGGTTTCCGGTCGCTCCCGGGCTCAGGCCCATGCCCACGAGCCGGCGTCCTGCCGCGATGAGTTCTTTCCGGACGTTCATACCAACTGCTCCCAAGCCGAAGTGAAAAGATCGATGCTGCCGAAGTTGCCGCTTTTGAGCGCCAGCGCCACGGTGCGGCCGCCCGTTTCCGCCGTGGACCAGCACACTCCCGGCGCCAGTTCCGGGCCCATCTGCAGCGACTGGATGTCCAGTCCGCGCACCACGGCCCCGCTGGTTTCACCGCCGGCCACGATCAGGCCCGAGACGGCGCCGTCCGCCAGGAGCAGCCTGGCCGTCTGCGTCAAGATTCGTTCGACGACGGCCGCGGCGGCCACTCCGTCCACGCTGCCCTGAACATCGTCACGGGAACGCGCGGCGCACACCACGGGAATGGAGTCCACCGGCTGCGCAAGAACCCAGGCTGCCAGCCCGGACGCCGCAGCTTCCGGGTCCGCGATGGCCTCGCGGATGTTGACCTGGTGGACCGGCTGGGTCTGCGCGGCGTGCGCGATCTGGGCCAGGGTGGCACTGGAAACGCTGCCGCACAGGACCGCTCCGCGGCTGCGGGGCGGCGAGTTCCAGGCTGCCTCGGTCCGGCCAGGGCCCGGGATGCCGAGCGCCAAACCTGAACCACCGGACACCAGGACGTCGTCGCGGGTGGCGGCCGCGATGAGGGCGAGGTCCGCATCATCGATCGCGTCCACCACCACATACCTGGCGTCGGCCGCCTCCAGCGCCGCGCGCAGCTGCGCCGCGCCGGACTGGACTGTTCCGCGGAACACCTCTCCGACGTCGTGCGAGGTTTGCGGACGCAGCAGGTCGGCAACGCGCGACTCGGTCATGGGGGTGAGGGGGTGGTGGCGCATCGGGGAATTTTCCAGGAGGTCCGCGCCCACAAAGAGGTGCCCCTGGTACACGGTGCGCTGGTTTGCCGGCAGCGACGGGACCACAACGCACCTGCTGACGCCGAGTTCCGCGGTGACGGCATCCAGCACGGGTCCGATGTTGCCCGCGGCGGTTGAGTCGAACGTGGAGCAGTACTTCACGTAGAAGCGGTCCGCACCCCAGGCCTGCAGGCGGCGAAGCGCGTCAAGCGACACGGCCACGGCTTCGTCCTTGGCTTCGGAGCGGCTTTTCAGAGCGACCACAACGGCGTCGAGAGCGGCCAGGTGTGCGGGCGTGAGGGTGCCGTCTTCGATGACAACAGCCACTCGATGACCTGAGCGCCGGAGCATAGTGGCTATGTCCGTGGCGCCGGTGAAGTCATCAGCGATGATTCCGAGCACTTTTTCCTTTCCGGACCAACCGGCCCATGCGGCGGTGGTCGGAAATGACTGTAACACCCGGCCGGGAAGGATTGTTAAAGTTTGGTAAGTTCTTGTACGAATTTAGAATGTGTGTCACAGTGATTCCCGGCACGTTCGAAGGTCGGACGTTGCTCCCGAAGATTTGGACCCAACCGTGATCCTTCCTCACCGCGCTCGACGACGAGATCCCATCCACGTAGCCCTCACCGGGGCCAACGGCGGCTACGGACGCACGTTCCTCGCCCAGCTGTCCCACACCCCCGAAATCCTGCCCAGCATCCTGATCGACCCCGACATCGACGGTGTGTTGGCCATGCTGACCGAACTCGGCATCCCGCCCCACCGCGTGGCCGGGTCCATCGACCCCGCCCACACCGCCGCTATCGTGGCGGACGGCCGGCTCGCCCTGGTGGCCTCCGCGGAGGCAGTGGATTGGGCCGGCATTGACGTGCTGGTTGAGGCCTGCGGCCGGGTGGGCGTCGGTTCCGCCTACGCGGCAACCGCCCTGGAGAACAACGTCCACGTGGTGATGGTCAGCAAGGAAGTGGACACCGTTGTGGGTGTGGAACTCGGAGCACGGGCCGCCGCCAAGGGACTCAGCTACCTCCCCGGCGACGGCGACCAGCCGGCCAACCTGCTGCGCCTCGTTGACTGGGTCAGCGCCGTTGGCCTCGACATCGTGGCGATCGGCAAATCAGGGGAGTACGACCTGCAGTTCAACCCGGAAACCGGGACCGTCACGCAGGCCGGTGAAACCATCGATGCACCGGAGCTCGCCGGGCTCCTGGGCCTTGGCGGCGACATTGCGGAAACGCTCAAGCAGCGTGCGGCCGCAGTGAGCGGGCTCAAGCGGGCTGCGGCCGCGGACTCCTGCGAAATGACCGTAGTGGCCACCCGCACCGGGATGCCCGCCGACGTCGAAGCCATGCACTACCCGGTGGCCCGCATCGATGAACTGGCTGACATCTATGCCGCGGGGGAAGACGGCGGCATCCTGGGGCACGACGGCGTGGTGGACGTTTTCTCCGCACTCCGGCTTCCCGGCGAGGCCAGCTTCGCCGGCGGCGTCTTCGCGGTGGTCCGCACCGGCGACGCGGTCACCTGGGACATTCTTCGGGGCAAGGGCCACGTGGTCAGCCGTGACGGCAAGTACGCGTGCATCTACTGGCCGTACCACTACATGGGGGTGGAAACGCCGCTGACCGTGCACGCCGCCGTCGACCGTGTTGCTGCTCCCGCCGCCCAGCCCGGCATCCTCCTGGCCGGGCGCGCGCTGCAGGACCTGCCCGCCGGAACCGAACTGGCAGTGGCAGGACACCACCACGAAATCGCCGGTGTGGCGCCGGTGATGATCGCTGCAGACCACACAACATCCCCGTTCTACCTGCTCGACGGCGCCCGCCTGGCACGCCCCGTGGCGCAAGGGGAGCTGATTGGACTTGAGGACATCGACGGCGCGGACGCCGGAGCCCTTGCCCTGTACCTCGCGGGAACCCGCCGCGGCACCAACCACCTGATCGGAGTAAATCAATGACGTCCTTTACTTCCCCCGGCGCACACGCAGCGCCCGCCTCCCCGGAGGACGCGTCATGACCCCCGAAATCATCGCCCTTATCGGGCTCGCGGCCGTCTTCACCATTTCCTCGGTCCGCAACGTCCACATGGGCGCACTGGCCCTCGTCGCCGCGTTTATCATCGGCATCGGCGTGGTGGGCGAAAGCCTGAAGGACGTCCTGGGCGGCTTCCCCGTGGACGCCCTCATCATCCTGGTGGGTATCACCTACCTGTTCGGCATTGCCCATGAGACCGGAACCATTAAATGGCTGGTGGACCGCTCGCTGGACCTCATCGGCGACCGGGTGGCCCTGCTGCCGTGGGGTCTGTGGGCCATTGCCACCGCCGTTGCCTGTATGGGCACCTCACACGCCGCGTTCGCCGTCGTCCCGATTGCCATGACGCTGGCGCACAGCCACCGCATCAACTCCACCATGATGGGCATCGCCATGAGCTCGGCGATCGTGGGCGGCGCGCTGGCCCCCACCAGCATTGTTGGCATCACCGTCCAGACGGTCGCCGCCGAGGCCAACGTTCCGTACAACGCCGGGCTGATGTTCGCCATCTCCATCGGTGTGAACGCCCTTGTGGTCCTCACCGCGTTCTTTATGTTCGGGGGCCGGGAACTTATTGCCCGGACCCGCGCAGGCTCGGCCGGCAGCGGCCGACCCTCCGGCGGCACCGCGCCCACCGGCGGCGGTTCGGGATCCGTGACTCAATCCGGCGGGACGCTGACGCTGGACCGGACCGACGCCCGCGTCGACGCCAAACCCAAGCTGCTGCCCATGCAGCTGCTCGTGATCATCTCGATCATTGTGCTGGTGGGCGGGTTCTTCACGCTCAACCAGCTCGACGTCGACGTGAACCTGGGCGTTGTGGCCCTCACCATCGCCGTGATCATCGCCCTCGTGGATCCGGGTGTGGGCCGCAAAGCGATCGCCCGCATCGACTGGAGCACCACGCTGCTGCTGGGCGGCATCATCACCTACGTCGCCGTCCTGACCCGGCTGGGTGCCATCGATCAGCTGGGTGAAGCCGCCCGGTCCGTCAGCCAGCCGCTGCTCGCCGCGTTTGTCATCTGCGTCATCGCCGCCCTGGTCTCCGCCTTCGCCTCAACCATCGGCATCATCGGCGCCCTGATTCCCCTCGCGGTTCCGTTGCTGATCCCCGGCGGCGGGCTCGAAATGACGGGCTTCATCTACGCCCTTGCCATCTCGGCCTCCCTGGTGGACTGCGCACCCTTCGGGACAACCGGCGCCACCATCGTTGCCTCAACCGTCGAGGAGCACCGCTCCACCGTGAACAGGCACCTGACCATCTGGGGCCTCTCCATGGTCATCATCGGGCCGGTCCTCACCCTGGCGGTCCTGGTGGTTCCCTTCCTCTGGGCGTAGGTTCCAGGACGGGTTGACGGGCGGGCACTGCCGATTGGCAGTGCCCGCCCCTTTCAGTTGGGCCTACTGGGCGACGAGGCCCGGCACACCGTCTTGGATGGCGAAGGAGGCCTTCGTGGATACCGGGGCGCCCGGCGTCGTGACCTGGTCCAGGATGCGGAAGTCCGCCTGTTCGACGCGGTGGACCCGGAGGGGCAATATGGTTCGGCGACGTGGTTGGCTGCAGTCTTCGCCAGCCAGCCCGGAATGGAATCTTGCCTGGAGCGCGGCTGCAGATGAAGTGGGTTCCGGTCAAGTGGCACGCACCAAGCGTCACGGCCAGGCTGGTGACGAAGGATGGCGAGGCGGTGGTGGCTTTGGGTTCCCCGGGTGGGCAACTGTGCGCTGGGGCGTACTGCGTACGTTGGAGACCGTGTTGGAGGAAACTCAGGTTCGTCCGCTAGTGATTAGCAGCGAGCTGCAAACTGGTCAGCTTCTTGTCGTGAGCCCTGCTGACTTGGATCGGTTGCACGGACCGCACAGGATTTGCAGGTTTTCAGCGTTATTGCTGCCACCCATTTTGAGAGGGATGATGTGGTCGTATTGAAGTTCCGTTGTGGATCCACACGCTCGGCATTGTCCCTCATCGCGGGTCCAGATGAATTGCTTCAGGTCGTCGGGGATAACCTTGCGGACCGTCGCATTTCGCGGCGCTGAAGACATGGCAACCGTCGCCTGAGCACGGTCAATGTGCTGCCTTTTTCGCTGCTCCCGTGTAACAAGAATCGCGTGCACTTCGTCCCATTGGAGGCCTTCATTTTCCCAGTAGAACTTGTTGGCAAAGTGCCAGTACCGACGGCCGTTGACGGTTGTCAGTAGCATCGGATGATGTAACTGGGCCTCAAGGCGTTCGTCGAAGACGAGTTCAGTCACTTTTCCGAGTGAGTAGTAGTTCCTGCCGACCCGTAGCAGTGCTTCACCCTTGCTGGACCAAAATCCGCGTCGGTGCGATATTCCTGCGTTTTCAGCCCTGCGAAGCATCCCCAGATTCCTACCGTGATCTCGGCATATGGATCAGTCCGCATACCGCGTTGAGTTTTACTTGAGCTTACTAGTAAGTCATCTTGGACCCGCGAGAATATGAGCGGCGAACGCGTGTGCCGGAGTCTGCCCTTGGGTTGAATGCGGTGGGATTCGACTCGGAGTCACCAACCCCTGAAGCGTCGCCGGAACCTCGCGGCCCAGGAACAGTGCAGGGTACTGCCGCCGGTACATCCGGTCCGGCCAACCGGCAAGCCAAGCGGATCGGCGCGGGATATTCGTGAACATTCCAGGCGGGCGGCGGGCAAGTTCGTCGCAAGCGCAATGCCGAGGTATCCCACCAGGAACTGCTTCTCGAACTGCTGCCTTACAGGCTGACGTACCGCCTTGCGCCGGTGGTGGCGCGGGACAGCTCCAGCCGGAACACCCAGAGAAGTACATCCTCGCCGGGCACATACCAGTCCCGGGCGGGAGTCCGCTTGAAACCGAGGGATTCGTAAAGGCCGTGGGCCCGTTCCATAAACGTCGCACTCGTGATGCTGATCGCCCTGATGCCCGGCAGCGACTCGGAATGTTCGATGACCCGGCGGACCACCTCACGCCCAACTCCACTGCCTTGGGCGGCTGGATCAACGGCAAGCATCCGGAACTCAAGCTCATTTTCAATCGCGACCTCGCTATACGGCTGCCCTGCGAAGGTCAGTGTCACTGCCGCGACCACCGCGCCGGAGGCCTCGGCCACCCACACCTCGGAATGCTGTGCCCGATGTTCCACGTCGTCCAACACGCTCACGTACGGGTGGTCGGCGGTGAAATGGCCGGCGTCGATGTACGCCTCCCGGGTGATTCTCCGGACCTCAGGATAATCGGCAGGCCTTGCCGGCCGAAAAACAAGATTCACAGGGCAGCAACCTCTACTGCAGCCACAGTGGCAACGTACTCCTCCAACCGGGCCAGCGCCGGCTGCGAGGAAGCGTCGCCCACGGCGTCCGCCCCTACCGCATTGGCTACGGCCAGCGCTGTGGAGTAGTCATGTCCCGACCGGAGCGCCAGAACCAGAGCGGCGCAAAATGCGTCTCCCGCACCGATGGTGTTCGCCACCGTCACCGAAGAAGCGGGAGCCTCCGCCACGCGTCGCCCGTGCTCGAACATCGCCGACCCGTCCTTGCCGTACGTCACCGCCACAAGTTTTGCCGCTGCCAGCGCCGGAATGAGTTCGTACTCGGTCTCGTTGACGATCACCAGGTCGCAGCGCTCCAGCAGCTCCGCCGGCAGGTCCATGGCCGGGGCCGCATTTATGACGAAGAAACCGGAGGCCTGGCGGGCGGCTTCCATCACCACGGGCAGATCCACTTCGAGCTGGCACAGCACTGTTTCGTCCGGCCCGAAGGCCACGCCCCCCAGGGAGAAACCGGAGTTGGCCCCCGGGCATACCACGATCTGGTTTTCGCCGTCCCGGTCCACCACGATCAGCGCGGTGCCGGTCGCGTCGCCGTCGAGCACTGTCACATCAGTGGTGTCCACTCCCGCGCCAGATAGAGACGCCACCATCAGCCGGCCGGAGGCGTCATTGCCCACCGCCCCAACGATCCTCGCACTGGCGCCCAGGCGGGTGGCCGCCGCGGCCTGGTTGGCGCCCTTACCACCGGGCTGCTGCTGAAGCACGCCGCCGCCGACGGTTTCTCCGGCGGTGGGAAGGCGGTCCGTGGTGGCGATGATGTCGAGGTTGATGCTGCCGACGACGGTGACGGCAGGAAGTCGAGTGCTCATGGGAGGTCCTATCGGTGGAGCCAAAGCGGCTGAATTAGGAAATAGTGTACGCCACGGTTGTACTTGTACGTCATACATGGTTGTATAACAACTCACATCCCAAGGGCAGGGACCACCCTGCAGAACAAAGGAGTTTGATGTGAACACCCCAGCTTCAGTCGCCGCTTCGCCGCCGGCAATCGCGGAGGAGACGCCAAAAATCGGCGGACGCCGCGCCGCCCTGCTGATCTCCACGCTCCTGCTCGGCGTGCTGTCCTTCCAGCTCAACGCCAGCATGGTCACCCCGGCGCTGCCGCAGATCGCGGCCTCCTTTGGGCTTAGCGCCGACAGCGCAGCCCCCGTCCAGTCCATGTTCTTCCTGGCCGGCGCCATTGCAGGGCCCGTCATCGGACGCTGGAGCGACTTCATCGGCCGCCGCACCGCCCTGCTCCTGGTCCTCGGGATCATGGGCGCGGGCACCATCCTTTGCATCGCCGCCCCCACGCTGCCCATCCTCATCGCCGGCAGGTTCCTCCAAGGCGTTTCCAGCGCCGTCTTCGCCCTCGCCTACATCGTCCTCAGCGAAAACCTGCAGGCCCGCGTCTTCGGCACCTCCGTGGGCATCATCGCCGCCATCAACGGCGGAGTGGGCGGCGTCGACGGCTACTTTGGCGGCCTCATGGCCGAAACCTTGGGCTTCCGGTCGATCTTCGTCGTCGTCCTGGTCCTGACGGCCGTCGCCGCGGCCTGCATCCTCAAAACCGTCCCGGGCGGGCGCCCCAAGGGAGTGCGCGGCACCATGGACTGGTGGGGCGCAGGGTCCCTGTCGGTGTTCCTGGTCTTCACCACGTACTTCGTCTCCGGCGGTTCGGCCGCCGGCTGGACCGCTCCCAGCACCCTGGCCCTCCTGGCTGGCACCGTCGCGTCCTTTGCCGCCTTCTGGTTGATCGAGAAGAAGCGCACCAACCCGCTCATCGCCGTCCACCACCTGCGCTCGCGTCAGGTCTGGCCGGTCATCGCCACCACCGTCCTGACCCTCGCCGGCATCTTCGCCATCATCAACTTCACCGTGGTGCTGCTCAGCCAGGATGCCTTCGCGGGCTTCGGGCTCAGCGCATCCATGTCTGCCCTGCTGTTCCTGACCCCCGCAGCCCTGATCGGTGTCTTCGCCGCACCTCTGGCCGGCTGGCTCGCCGACCGCAGCGGCTGGATCAAAACCCTCCGTACCGGAACCGGGCTGAGCCTGGCTTGTGCCATCGCCGCGGCCACGTTCTCCGAGAACCAGGTGGCCGTCCTGATCGCCGTCGCCGCCCTGGGAATCTTCTACAACGGCCTGTTCCTCACCGCCATCAACGGGCTCTCGGTCCTGCTCTCGCCCAAGGAGGCCCCGGCGGCCCTGCCCGGCATCAATGGAGCTTCCTTCGGCATCGGCGCGAGCCTCGGCGTCGTCCTCGTTGCCCCGTTCGCCGCGGAGGCAACCCGTGCCGGCTACGCCACCGCCCTCTGGATTTCGGTTGCCATCACGGCCGCTGCGTTCCTCGTGAGCCTCTTTGTCGCGGCGCCCAAGGGCGAAAAGCTCTAACCCCCCACAATCACGACATAAAGCACCAATGAAACGAGAAGTCAGCATGACCACGCCCATCAGCCACCCGTTCTACCTCGACTGCGACACGGGGATCGACGACGCCCTCGCCCTGGCCTACCTGCTCGCCTCCCCGCAGGCGGACGTGCGGGGGATCGGAACCGTCAGCGGCAACGTCAGTGCCGCCGTCGGCGCCCGCAACACCCTGGACCTGCTCCAGCTCGCCGGGCACGCCCACATCCCCGTGGCACTCGGAGCCCACGACCCGCAGGCCGGCACGTTCCACGGCGGTGCCCCGCACGTCCACGGCGCCAACGGGATCGGCGACGTTTCGCTGGAGGCGGCCGACGCCGAATTGGTGCCCGGAACCGCGGCCGAGATGCTGGTCCGGCTCGCCCACGAACACCCGGGCCAGCTGCGGATCCTGGCCGTAGGGCCGCTCACCAACATCGCCCAAGCGCTGCGGTTGGATCCCGAGCTGCCCCGGCTGGTGCAGGACATCACCATCATGGGCGGCGCCGCGTTCGCGCCCGGGAACATCACCCCCGTGGCAGAGGCCAACATCGCCAACGACCCCGAAGCCGCGGCGGACGTCCTCGCCGCCGACTGGGACGTGACCCTGGTGCCGCTGGATGTCACCATGTCCAATGTGCTCGAGGAGAGTCACCGGCAGGAACTGCTCGCGGCGGGGCATCCGGTCCCGCAGGCACTCGGAGACATGCTGGGCTATTACTTCCGCTTCTACGAGAGCCAGTTCGGCCGCGCCTGCTCCGCCATGCACGACCCCCTCGCCGCCGCCCTCGCCGTGGGCGGCGTCAGCGCCGCAGTGGCCCCGGTGGTGAGGGTCGACGTCGACACAACGGACGGTCCCGGCCGCGGCCAGACCATCTGTGACCTCCGCGGACGGTACATGGACTACCCGGAGCAGCCCGGCGCGCGCTGCCGGGTGGTGCTGGAGCTCGAGGGCGACTTCGCGCCGCATCTCGTGGAGGTGCTGCAGTCCCTTAGCGGCCCTGAGGGTACGACGGCGGCATGGTCCGTGGGTGCAGCGGTCGCCTGAGCCGGAGTATCGGTCGGGCCGGTTAGGACTGGAGCGACTGCATTACGGACAGATGCCCGGCGCGTGCCGCGATGAGGCACTTGGCCAGGTAGAAGGGCCGGTTCGCGTGCCTGACGTACTGCGTCAGCACGAGGACCGGGTCCGGCGCGCGCAGATCCAGCAGCTTGGCGCGGCTTGGCCCCACCTGGCTCAGGCTGATTTGGCATTCGCCGGGCCCGAGGACCCGGCCGAAGCGCTTGATCAGGCTTGCAAGCAGGGTGCCGCCGTCGTCGTCGATCTCCAAGGGTGCGGCTGCGGCGGAACTGCTGCCCAGGCTCACCGGCAGGGCCGAGATGTTTTCCTGCAGGTGGGCGATGGCTTCGCCGTCGCGGATCAGGACCGACTCCCACAGCCAGCAATCGGCGCCGGGCTCCACGCCCACGCCGGGGGCGACGAACTCCGAGGCGGGCTGCCGCTGCCGCTGGATGCGTTTGATCTCGAGGTGTTGCCCGGGGCCGCCGAGGACTTCCTCGAACGGGCGGATCCGCTCGATTCCGATGCGGGGGAGGGTGTCGGCAACAAACCGGCCGACGCCGCGCCGGGCCCGGATGAGCCCGTCCTCTTCAAGCAGCATCAGCGCTTCGCGGACCACTGTGCGGCTGACTTTCATGTCCGCGCCGAGCTCCGTTTCAGTGGGAAGCATCGAACCGGGCGTCAGGAGGCTGTTGCGGATCGCCTCGGCGACCCGGGAGTACACGGCCACCCGGAGCGGCGAGCCCGGCTGGGCCTCCACCGGCTGGGACAGGAACCTGGCGGCGTCCTCGTGCACGTATTGCCTCGCTTAGTGGTCTTCGGAAAATCCAGCCTAACAAGTGCTACGCGTTTGTTGGACAACTTAGGGCTTGTTGGATTTCGACAGGCTCACCCATTGACGAGGCCCGGCACACCGTCCTGGATGGCAAAGGAGGCCTTCGTGCTGACGGGGGATCCCGGCGTCGTGACGTAGTCCAGGACCCGGAAGTCCGCGGTCATGGCGTCCCTGGTGATCTTGGTGTTCACGTAGCCGCGGTTGTCGTTGTAGAACTTCAGGTGCGGGTTCCAGGCCATCGTCGGATCGGTGTTGGATCCCGTGCCGTTGCCGGTGGAGGTGATGGAGGTGCACACCAGTTCGGTGCCCACCACAGGGGAGGCCGGGTCCTTGTAGTCCACCTTGACCTCGTTGGCCCAGTTGCGGTGCACGTCGCCGGTGAGCACCACGGCGTTGCGGACGTCCGCATCCACCCAGCCCTGGGTGATGCGGCGACGGGAGGCGGCGTACCCGTCCCAGCCGTCCATGGAGACATCGTCAACGTCCAGGGCTGCAGCGCGGTCCCGCTCGGCGAAGAAGACCTGCTGGCCCAGGATGTCCCAGTGCTGGGTGGAGTCCTTGAAGCCGTCCAGCAGCCACTGTTCCTGCTCTGCGCCGGTGATGGTGCGGTCCTCCGCCAGGCGTTCGGCCACATTCTTTTGCCAGCCGTCGCCGGCGAGCTGGTCGTCGCGGTACTGGCGGGTGTCCATCATGTGGAAATTGGCAAGCTGGCCCCACTGGAGCCTGCGGTAAATCTTCATATCTGGTCCAGCCGGAAGGGAGGACGGGCGCAACGGCATGTTCTCGTAATAAGCCTGGAACGCGGCACTGCGGCGCTGCCGGAAGTGAGCGAGGGTGTCGTTCAGCTGGCCGGCATCGCTGTTCTCCGGGACGTCGTCCGCCCAGTTGTTGTCCACTTCGTGGTCATCCCACACCACTGCCCACGGTGCGATAGCATGCGCTTCCTGCAGGTCGGCGTCGGACTTGTACTGTGCGTGCCGCTGGCGGTAGGTCTCCAGCGTGACCGTCTCCGGGCCCGCGTGATCCCGAGGATTGCCGCCGCCGATCACGTAGCTGCCCTTCTTATATTCGTAGAGGTAGTCACCGAGGTGCAGCACCAGGTCCGGGTGGTCCTCGGCCAGCCGCTTGTACGCGGTGAAGTAACCGTGCTCGTACTGCGCGCAGCTGGCGAACGCCATGGCCAGCGCGGCGGGAGTCTCGTGCGGCGCAGGGCTGGTCAGCGTCCGACCCACCGTGCTGACGTGTTTGCCGGCGCGGAACCGGTAGAAGTACTCGCGGCCTGGGCGAAGGCCCCGGAGCTCCACATGCACCGAATGCGCTGTCTCGATCCGCGCCCGTTCGACGCCGCGCGCCACCACCACCCGCATCCCGGCGTCCTCTGCCACTTCCCACTGCACGGCAACATTGCGTGAAGGCATGCCGCCGAGGCCGTCCTCGGCCACCGGGTTCACCGCAAGGCGCGTCCAGATCACAAAGCCGTCCGGCCACGGCTCGCCGGAGGCAATGCCAAGGGCGAAGGGGTAGGTGCGAAGGCCGGCGTCGTCCGCCGTTGAAACCGCGACGGCGGCACTGGGCGCCGCGGCAATGAGGCCCGCGCCCAGGCCGGCAGTGAGGAGGGATCTGCGCGAAATTTTGTCCATGCCCCGAACTTACGGAGGCCGGTTGGCCAAGTTCCCAGGATCGTATGAATCACTGGTTAACTGCATGACAAAAGCTGTTAACTCGGGCGCTTACAGGGTCGCCGGAACCTCGCGGCCCGGGAACAGTGCAGAGTACTGCCGCCGGTACATCCGGCGTCCCACCAGCCGGTAAGCCAGGCGGATCGGTGCGGGGATATCCTTGAACATTTCCACGCGGTCCGCAGGCGGGTTCGTCGCAAGCACCATTCCGAGGTATCCCACCAGGAACTTCTTGTCGAACTGCTGGATGCCGTGCTCTGCGGCCGCTTTCAGTTCTTTTTCGGTCATTAATCTGTCCACCACCGGCATCACTTCTGTCACCTCACGGCGCAGGTGCACGTTCAGGACAGCGGACAGGTCGGCGTAAAGCTCCGCGAGCTCTTCGCGGGTTGCTATGTCAGCGGTTTCCATCCAGCGCAGGCGAAGGGGCTCGATACTTTCCAGCCGTTCCGTCACCTGCCGGTGCTGGGCCAGCATCTGCCCGATGTGCAACGCGCAGCCGGGTGCGCGTTCGGACAGCTGTGGGTACATCAGCAGGTCCTCGCCCTCGTGGTGCGTGTGGAGCACCATGTCGAAGTTGCCCAGGGCCTCGCCCACGTAGGCGGCGCGGGAAATATCGCCTGCGGCCGCGGACCGCACCAGCCCCGGCGCCTCGCCATACGCCCACAGGAAGAAACGGTGGATCCGGCGCATGCCCGCGGTCCCTGAGCAGAGCACCGGACCCGGCGGCAGCGGAGCCGCGGTTTCGCCGGGATGCATCGTGAAAAAGTCAGTCATGTCAGGCCCCTAACGCTCTTCATCGAGACGCGGCCTCTCCCCGCCAAAATCGTATCGCTGGGCCCCATGGTTCACAACGGTTGCGCGTTTGGCGTCCGCGAAGGCAGCAACTTCCTTGGCCGGGCACGGCCGCTCGTGCGTCCACACGTCAACGACCGCCGCCTGTATCAGCAGCATCGGTCCGGCGTGCTTGTGACGTCGCCTCCTGCGGGGTACCGAGGACCGAATGGGCGATGAGCATGATGATGGCCGAGTATGGCAGGGAGTACACCTCCACCTTTTTACCGGTGATGCCTTGGGCGTCGCGAACGATCAGCCGCTTGGTGGTGAAGATGGCGCTGTCGCGGAACGTCCGCTGGGCCGCGACCGGTTGTTCAACAGGGACCAGCAGCTCCACGACATCCTGCGGGATGGGGCACTCTTCTACAAACATCCAGGATGTAACTGCTGATGCTTCCACGGTGGCTCCTTCGATTTGGATCATGGTCGCGCCCCGTGTCTCAATTCCAGCGGCCGTGAGTTCAAATTGCCGATGAAGTCCGAATGAGCGGCGCCAGCCCGCATGAGCGGTGTCGCCAGCACCTTATGTGCGGGGAGGGGCCATTTGTAACGCCAGCGAGGGTGATGCCGTACCGCGAAACCGCAGCCACCTCAACCGCAACCCCGGCGTCCCGGAACTTGGCCACCTGGGCGGCGTCGCCGCCGTCGTCCGTCACCAAAGTCCACAGCAGCGCCAGCCGCGCCCACGCGTGGAACGGCCGCAGGCCCAGCTTGTACGAATCCGCCAGGACATAGACGGCGTTGCCACTGCGGGCCATCAGCTCCTCGAGCCGGGGCTTGGCGTGGTCGGCCTCGCAGATGCCGTCCTCGGCCGTGACGGCATCGGCGCCCAGGAACACCGGGTCAAAACTCATCCGCTCCAGGGCGGCCTCCGCCAGAGGGCCCACAAAATTCTGGGAGCGGCTCCGCAGCCGGACGCCCAGGCAGTCCACCTCGATGCCGTCGGACTCGGCAAGTTCCTGCATGGTGTTGATGCCGGGCGTCCCCACAGGCAGGTCGGTAAAGCCGCGCGGTTCGTGCGCCAGGGCACTTGCCGGGCCAGCCAAGTGGCCATCTCCGCTTCCTGGTGCAGGGCCTCCACCATGGACCGGGATCGGCGATGTCGAACGCGGTGACGAGGCCCACGGACGTGCGGATCACCGGCAGGCCTACTGCGAAGTCTACGGCTGCCTCGGTGCCCAGCACCGTAACCTGAGCGCCCTTGAGTATTGAATGAGTCATCCGTAATTTGATTGCCGAGGCGTCGCGACGATTTCAGGGATGTCAGTTACCAGGGCCGTAGTATGTGATCGAGCCTAAACCTATTGGTGGTGCTTGGGGCCAATCAAGCAACCGTCGGTAACCCTCGTCGCGTGTAGCTGGCGGGAAAAGAACGTATCCGGAGGTCATCCCGCCGGTGTTTAGCCAATCTAGGGCATCAGCAAGGTTGATCTCAATGACACCGCTGACCCTTGGTTTAAGCGAACCTTGAGAATTTGTCGGGTCACTATCGATTTGCCTGGGCGCTATGAGTACTCCATGCTGCGCATGCGGGCGAAGATATATAGAGGGCACGGAATATCGCAAATCGACCAGTCGCGTCTTTTCGCCTACTTGATACCCAGGGATCGAGGTTGAGTCAGTTTCACCGGTTTCAAATACGTAGACGTACGCTTTTGCCGCAGTTCCTTCCTGTCCCACCGACCGGCGGCTGTGGTGGGCATACCTACCGACAGTTATCTGCGCATGGCAGGCGAACCACAGCGCTACCCATATATTATCGACCACATCGAGCCAGCGTGTCTTGAGACCATAGTGCTGCAGCAGTGGTTCAACGGTGGCCCTGTAAGTACCAGAAACTATGGCATGACCACCACCGGCAGAGGATTTGAGTTGTTCCGCACATAGATGGGTTCGACTGAACTTACTGAACTCAGGATCACAAGTGCAGCTTGATCCATAAAGATCGTCGATGTAGGAACGCATTTGGTGTGCGAAGGTGGCGTGGGCTCTCACCGATAACCCACGAAACCCCGTTGCCGCCATGTCATCGTGGAGCCGGGACTAGCCCCTGTAGAGGGCTACGCCGCCTTCAGACGTGAACTTAAGCCACCCCACAACTTGCGTCAAGGCATTCGGGTCTTGGACGCATAGAATCTTGTATCCGTGCTCAAATCTCTCTGTTACCCCGTCAAAACTTGCATTCCCCCGCATTAGTCCTCATTCGTTAATAACTGCTTAAAATTATTCAATTTTGGGTTAAAGCTGCTTATCCTGTCAAGCGCTCAACTTGTGTAAATTACAGTAGCAATCATCCCTTAGGACCGATACTGTGAATGTGCACAACCTTTGTAGCGTATAAGAATGAGAACCATTGTGGACTAATGCTCGACCCGCCAGTATTATCTTGCGCGACTTAGCGCTTGAGTCGACGCCCGGACCAGGCTGAAATTCTTGGAGCAAGTGTTCTAACGTCTCCCAATACCGAGCGAAAGTCCGGCTCCTCCTCTGCACGATCCTTGGATAGAGGCTTTGCGGACGGATAACTTACCTGAATGGATTTTATCTGATTCTCCGGTAAAAGTACTGAATCCATGGAAGATGAGATTCGTTCAAATTTCAGGTGTCCTCTTCGTTTTCTGCTCATGGGTTGAGTGAGGCTCAGCCACCTTTGGCTGTCTTCTGGGTCTGAATCGAATCCCGTTACAGGGCCCTTCCATATGGTTTCTTCCATGAGTTCCACAATCAGTACGGGATCACCCGCATTTAACGGTCGCCGGGTGACGAAGTAGCGGTGCCAAAGTCGAATGCCCGTTATGGATCTACGCGTGGGCCATTTGCAGAGAGCTACGAAGTAGACAATTAGACAAGCGATACCGGATGTCACAACTGCTGCAGCAACGTAGGGGACCGTAGAGACTGGCGATAGGAACGGGTCGAGCTTGGAAGCTTCAGCATCGCGATAAAACGGCCACCAAAATAGCGGCATCGTCACTACTACAGCAGTACCCGTCCCAAGTAGGGATACCAATGCAATGCGGGCAAGCTCGATAAGGGAAGACTCCTTGACTCCAGGAACAAACTTTGACCGCTCCAATTCCCAGATCGCACCGGGCGCTACCAGCAAAAGGAATGTCACGATAGCCTCGAGCCCATCTAGCGTCAATCGTCTTCCGAATCCACAATTTCCTCAGTGGATGACGTACTTATACGTGCCGCGCTCGGATCGGAGGTCCACGATGAGCCGACAAGAGACTCAAGAATCTCCTCAGGGCGCTGGCCACGATTGTCCGGGTTCGGCGTTGCGTTGTTTTTATTTGTCATAGTCGAATCGTAACGGGTATCACTGAGGGCCGTAGGTAGACAAGATTTGCGCGGCTACGGACGTTATTTGACCTGCCTCCGGCCGCGCAACTTGGGTCCTTACTACGATTTCGTGGATTAGCGACCTAACCACGGGCAACGCTGCCGCGGTCCGGCCAGTATCTGGAGGGCAGGCCCGTTGACCAGGCCACTGCTCGCGGCCGATACGTCGCCAGCGTATAAAGGGCCGGGTGTGACGTCTAACATAGTGGTACTGGGCTCTCAACAACCGCTAAACCGCAGCCACCTCAACCTGTACCCCGGCGTCCCGGAACTTCTGCACCTGGGCGGGGTCGGCGCCGTCGTCCGTCACCAAAGTCCACGGCAAAGCGAGCCGAGCCCACGCATGGAAGGGCCGCAGCCCGAGTTTGGACGAGTCCGCCAGGACGTAGACGGCGTTCCCGCGGCGGGCCATGAGCTCCTTGAGCCGGGTCTGGGCGTGGTCGGCCTCGCAGATGCCGTCCTCGGCGGTGACGGCGTCGGCGCCCAGGAACACCCGGTCAAAGCTCATCCGCTCCAGCGCCGCCTCGGCCAGCGGGCCCACAAAACTCTGCGAAAGGCTGCGCAGCCGGCCGCCCAGGCAGTCCACCTCGATGCCGTCGGACTCGGCGAGTTCCTGCATGGTGTTGATGCCCGGCGTCGTCACGGACAACCGGTCGAAGCCGCGCAGTTCATGCGCCAGGGCACCCACGGTGGAGCCGGCGTCGAGCAGGATGTTCTCCCCAGGCTGGATCACGGCCGCCGCCCAGCGGGCGATCGCATGCTTCTGCTCAAACGCCTCGCCCGTGCGCTGCCGCAGCGACGCCTCCGGGTGCGCGCCCAGGGCCATCGCACCGCCGTAGGTGCGGGCCAGCCGGCCCTGCCCGTTGAGCAGCGCCAGGTCCCGGCGGATGGTGGACGCGGTCACCTCGAAGCGCGCGGACAGTTCCTCCACGGAGGCCAGGCCGGTGGTCACGGCCAGGTGGTAGATCTCCTCGCGCCGCGCATCCGCTGACATCATTCCCGGCCTCCTTCCCGTGGGATAAGTACCCATGCTAGTTCCGGCGTCCCGAAAACATGGTTGCTACACGGCCACGGCGGGCCGGGTTGCCATCTCCGCCGCCTGGTGCAGCGCCTCCACCATGGACCGCGGATCCGCGATGGCCTTGCCGGCGATGTCAAAGGCGGTGCCGTGGTCCACTGACGTGCGGATTACCGGCAGGCCCACCGTGATGTTCACGCCGGCCTCGATGCCCAGCACCTTCACCGGGCCGTGGCCCTGGTCGTGGTACATGGCCACCACCAGGTCGTAGTCGCCGCGGCCGGCCAGGAAAAACAGGGTATCCGCCGGCAGCGGACCCACCGCATTGATCCCGGCCGCCTGCGCAGCCTTCACACCGGGCTCGATTTTCTCGGCTTCCTCGCCCTGGCCGAACAAGCCGTTCTCGCCGGCGTGCGGATTGATGGCGCAAACGCCGATCTTCGGGTTGGGGATCCCGGCCCGGATCAGTGCCTCGTTCCCGCGCCGGATGGTGCGTTCCACCAGGTCCGGGTTGATCTTCCGGACGGCGTCCATCAGTCCGATGTGCGTGGTCACGTGGATCACCTTGATCTTGGGTGTGGAGAGCATCATGGACACCTCCTCCGTGCCCGTCAGCTGCGCCAACAGCTCGGTGTGCCCCGGGAAAATGTGGCCGGCCGCGTGCAGCGCCTCCTTATTCAGCGGCGCCGTGCAGATGGCCTGCACCTTCCCGGCCATCGCCAGCTCGCTGGCCACCCGGATGTACTCGTACGCCGCATGCCCGGCCACCGGGGAGAGCTGCCCCCACGGCAGGTCTTCCGGCAGCAGCGCCAAGTCGATCACGTTCACCCGGCCCGGCGTGAACACCGCGTCCTCCACGTCCGTGATCACCTGGATGTCCGCCTCAATGCCCAGCACCTCGGCGGCCTGGCGCAGCCGCAGCGCGTCCCCGACCACCACGGGCCGGCACTCGGCGTTGCTCTGCGGATCCAGCACGGCGGCCACCACCACCTCGGGTCCCACCCCGGCGCCATCGCCCATGGTGACGGCCACGTAGGGCAGTTCCGCAGAATCAGTGTTGTTCATGAAGTGTCCTTCAGGGGGCAGGGACGGCTGGGGTGCCGTCGGCAGGGGGAGTGCGGCGGGGGAGGGATCCTCCGCCGCGGAAGGTTCAGGGGAGCCGTCGAGTGCGGCCAGGATGGTGCGGAGGCTGTCCCGGCTGCCGAAACTTCCGGGCCGGGTGACCACGGGCATCCCGGCCGGCGTTCGGGACAGGACGGCGCCGTGTTCGATCTCGCCCAGCACCAAGAGTTGCTGGACGCCGAGTGCAGCCAGCACGTGCCGCGCAGTTTCGCCGCCGGTCAGCATCAGCGGCCGGTCTTTGGCAAACGGTGCAACTGTCCGGGCCAGCGCGCCGGCGATCCGGGCCGACGCCACCGGATCCACGTTGGCCGCCGCCACCGTGACCGCCGCCGGACCAGCCCGGAGCGCAGTTTCCAGCGCGGCGGTTGACGGGTTTCCGGCCAGGAGATCCTGCGGGGCAAACGTGATGACGGGGACGCCGCCCGCTGCCAGAGCGTGGAGCTGCTCCCGCGCCGGTCCTGACGCCGAGCCCACCACCAGCAACGGCGCCTTGGCGTCCTGCCGGGCTTTGGGGGAGCGGACGACGGCGGCCCTCGCCTCGGGTGTGTGCCCTGCAGTCCGGGCCAGGGCAGCGCCCAATGCGGATGCGCCGGCAAGCCGCAGGCCCGGGATGCCGCGGGCGGCCCGGGCAATGAGGTCCAGGTCCGCCGTGGTTTCCGCGTCGCAGACGATGACGGCTGCCGGGTGGCCGGCGCTCGCCGCCATCAGGAGGGCGGTCAGGGCCGGGGTTCCGGAGCGGACGGCCGCCAGGCTGATCAGGGTGGTGTCCAGGGGAGCCAGGGTTGCGGCGACAGACTCGGGCGCTGCCGTCGGTTCGGCATCCCAGAGCGGGGTCCGGTGCAGCGGGACACCCCCATGGTGCACCATCCCGTTGACAGTGCTGCGGCCCATTGCGGGCAGCGCGGGGGCCAGGAGGACGGGGCCGCCCTCCGCCAGGACTTCCAATTGCCGCGCCACCGGTCCGCGGAGCAGCGAATCGAGTTTCAGGAAGACCAGGGGAGCGGCATCCCCGGAGGGCAGCGCCCCCAGGATCAACCGGAGCCTGTCCGCGGCAACGTCCGCCGGGAACGCCCGGTTGTCCGTGTCCAGAACCAAAGTGGCGGCCGCCCACGGCAGGCAGGCCACGGCTGCCGCAAGGTCTTCCGGACCGTGCGGGAGCAGGCGGACCTGGGGGCCGCCGTCGTCCGTTCCCTGCTTTAAAGGCAAGGAATGCGCACTCTGCGCACAGGATTCGGTCAAGTGGGAAGAGCCGCCCAGCAGCGCCGCGGCGGTCTCGGCCGCGCCGGAAAGGTCGTCAGCAATGGCAAGTATGCGTAGCATTGCTGCCTCCTTTGGCATCGGCGTTATGGATCCTGCATACCGAAAACTATCTGGTCTGCACAAAACACGCTAGCCCTATTGCGCGCTTTGCGCAATCGTGGCATTGTGATGGCAGTAACACCAGCGGGGCAGGTATCACCAGGATGCAGCGCCTCGGCCGGCAGGTGCCGGCCCCTTACTTGGAGGTCAAAGATGACTCGATCCGACAACGTTGCCGGCGGCAGCGGATTCCTCGGCGAAGTGGCACAGCGTTCCCTCTCCCGGCGTTCCCTCCTGCGGTGGGGCGCCTTGGCCGGAGCAGGCGCAGTGCTGGCACCCGCCGTCACAGCCTGCGTGGCGCCGAGCGCCCCGGGTGGTGGAGCCACCGGTTCCACCACCCTGACCCTGGGCCTGAACCGCTCCCTGGTCAGCCTGGACAACAAACTCAACCAGTTCGACGCCGCCGTCACCGTCCAGCGGGCCGTCCGCCAGGCCCTGACGGAAATCGGCGATGACCTCAAGCCCCGCAACGTCCTGGCCGAGTCCTTTGAACTGACCAGCCCCACACAGTGGACGGTCAAGCTCCGCAACGACATCAAGTATTCGGACGGCTCCAGCGTGGCCGTGGAGGATGTGGCCAAGGCCCTGGAGATGTACAGCCAGGTCAACGGCTCCTTCCTGGCCCCGCAGTTCCCGGAATGGCCCACCGTCACCAAGAAGGACGAGCTGACCTTCACCCTGGACACCAAGGCGCCGCTGCCGGTGCTCAGCACGCTGATGTCCAACATCCTGATCACCCCGGCCGCCGCCAACAAGCCCGAAGAGCTGCAGGACGGCGTGGGCACCGGCCCGTACAAAGTGGCCTCCGCGGACCGCGGCACCGGCACCTACAAGCTGGTGGTCAACGAGAACTACTGGGGCGAGAAGCCCAGCGTCAGCGAAGTCAACGTCCGGTTTATGTCCGAGGAGTCCAGCCGCGTGGTAGCCCTGCGTTCCGGCGAGGTGGACGTGATTGACTCCATCACCCCGGACTCGGTGGCCCAGCTGAAATCCGTGGACGGCATCGAGATCGAATCGGTCACCGGAACCCGCTACAACCAGCTGTTCTACAACTTCCGCAAGCCGGCGGACAGCCCCATGTCGGACCCCGAGGTCCGCGAGGCCCTGTCCTACGGGTTCGACAGCAAGTCCGTGGTGGAAGGCATCCTGGGTGGCACCGTCACCTCCGCCAAGGGTGTGGTCCCGCAGACCCTGGCCGGCGCCGTGGAAACCGGCGAATACGCCTACGATCCCGGCAAGGCCAAGTCCCTGCTGGCCGGACTGGGCGTGTCCAACCTGTCCGTCAAGGTGATCTGGGAAACCGGTGAATTCGCCGCCGACGTTTCCATCATGGAAGCCCTGGTGGAAATGATGAAGGAAATCGGCGTGACGGCCGAGCTGCAGCAGTTCGAACCGGGCGGCGACATCTCCTCCTGGCGGCAGGGCAAGGCCGGCGACTGGGACATCCTGGGCAACGGCTATGGAAACCAGACCGGCCTGGCCCTGACCAACCTGCAGGGCATGTACGCCGGCACGGCGGAGAAGGAAGCCACCCGCGACACGTACCACGGCTTCGTTTTCCCAGAAATCAGCAGCAAAATCATCACCGCCACGTCAGAGACGGACCAGGCCAAGAGCACCGCACTGCTCACCCAGGTCCAGAAGGACATCTGGGCCAAGTGGCCGTGCATGTGGGCCTTCATCCCCAACGCCGTCCTGGCCCGCCGCGCCCGGGTGGAAGGCGTCAAGCTCCGCCCCATCAACTCGTACCAGCTCTCCACAGTCAAGGTGAACGGCTAGCCCCATGCTCACATACGTCGCCAAACGGTTGAGCCAAAGCCTGCTCACGATCTTCCTGACCGTGTCCACAGTCTTTGTGCTCATCCGCATGGCTCCCGGCGACCCGGCCTACGCCCTGGCCGGGCCGCTGGCCTCCACCGGGGACCTGGAAAAAATCCGGACCTCCATGGGGCTCAATGAACCCCTCTTCACCCAATACGGCATCTTCCTCAAGGAACTGGCCGCCGGAAACATCGGCAAGTCATACTCCTTCCAGGCACCCGCCCTGGACGTGGTGCTGGGCCGGCTGCCCAACACCATCTTCCTGGCGGTCCTCGCCATCCTCCTGGCCATCGTGGTGGCCATCCCGCTGGGCGTCTGGATGGCCAAGCGCGCCGACACCAAGCGTGAGCTGGGCGTCAACGTCCTCACCATCGCCGGCCAGTCGATGCCCGATTTCTGGATCGGCATCATGCTCCTGACCCTGTTCGCCGTGGTGTTCCCCATCTTCCCGTCCTCCGGCTTCACCAGCTGGTCCGGGGTGGTGCTGCCCGTTGCCACCATCGCCATCCTGCAGATCGCCCTGGTGTCCCGGATGGTCCGCCGCGAGGTGGGGTCCAACCTGGCCGCCCCCTACCTGACGGTGGCCCGCGCCCGCGGCACCGGCGAGCAGAAACTCACCTGGGCCTACGCCATGCGCAACTCCTCCATCCCCATCCTCACCACCCTGGGCACCCGGTTTGCCGGCATGCTCAACGGCGTGGTGGTGGTGGAAGTGGTGTTCAACTGGCCGGGCCTCGGCTCCCTGGTGGTCCGGGCACTCGAAACCCGCGACTACCCCCTCATCCAGGCAACAGTGCTGGTGACGTCCGTCCTCGCCGTCGGCGTCCAGCTGCTGATCGATCTCTGCTACCCGCTGCTGGACCCCCGCGTCCGGCTCGGAAAGGTGTCCGTGGCATGAGCACCATCAACGAAATCCCGCTCGCCGCCCAGGCCATGAAACGCCCGACGGCGGTCACCAAGCAGCTGCTCAAGCGCTCCTCCGCGGCCCGCCGGGAACGCTCGGCGAAGGTGAAGATGGTCCTGGGGGCGTTCCTCACCGCCATCGTGGTCCTGCCGATCGTCCTGGCGCAGGTCCTGCCGCTGCCCGACGTCGATGCCCAAAACATCACGTCCCGCTTCCTGCCGCCGCTCAGCGGCGGCCACCTCTTCGGCACCGACCAGCTGGGCCGGGACATCCTCTCCCGCGTCCTGCACGGCGGCCAGGTGTCACTGACCATCGGTGTGCTCGCCGTGGTGATTTCCGGCGTCGTGGGCGTTGTCCTCGGTGCCCTCGCCGGATTCTTCGGCGGCTGGATGGACGCCGTGGTGTCCCGCCTGATCGAAGCCCAGCTCTCCCTGCCGCTGCTCATGATGCTCCTGCTGGTGGTGGCCCTCTTTGGCCCGTCCATCCCCGTCATCACGTTTGTGATCGCGATCGCCCAATGGCCCGAACCTGCCCGCCTCACCCGGTCACTGGTCCTGGTGGAACGCGAAAAACCCTACGTGCAGGCCGCCAAGGTGCTGGGCCTGCCCCAGATCACCACACTGGTGAAGCACATCATCCCCAACGTCATCAACCAGGTGATCGTGGTGGTCCTGCTGCTGCTGGCCACCGCCGTCCTGATGGAAAGCGCCCTGAGCTTCCTGGGCGCCGGGCCGCAGCGCCCGTTCGCCACCTGGGGCCGCATCATCTCCGACGGCCAGGACTTCCTCACCACCTCCTGGTGGATCGTCACCCTGCCCGGCGCCGTGATCGCCATCCTGGTGGTGGGGGTCAACCTGCTGGCGGACGGCCTCCGGGACCGCGTCCGCCGCCGGAAGGAAACCACAGCATGAGCGTCCTCGAGGTCCGCGACCTTTCCATCGAACTGATGACCACCGGCGGGGTGATCCGCGCCGTGGACGGCGTCTCCTTCAGCATCGACGCCGGCCAGACCGTCACCATCATCGGTGAGTCAGGATCGGGAAAGAGTACGACGGCGATGGGCCTCCTGAGGCTCCTGCCGGACGACCTCGCCGTCATCTCCGGCCACGCCATGCTGGACGGCGTGGACGTGGTCACCGAAACGAAGAAATTCGCGAAACTCCGCGGCCGGTCTGTGGCGCTGATCCCGCAGGATGCCATGACGGCCCTGTCCCCGGTGCACACCATCGGCCGGCAGCTGGGCGAGGCCGTGCTCCGCAAAGGTGCCATGTCCAAAGCCGACCTGAATCGGCGCTGCCTGGAGCTGTTGGAACAGGTCCGCATCCCCAGCCCTGACGCGCAGCTGAAGAAGTACCCGCACCAGCTCTCCGGCGGCATGCTCCAGCGTGTCCTGATCGCCATGGCGCTCGCTGTGGATCCGGTGCTGCTGGTGGCTGACGAACCTACCAGCGCCCTGGATGTCACCGTGCAGGCCGGCATCCTGGATCTGTTGATGGAACTGCAGGAGCGCACCTCCGTGGCCATCCTTATGATCACGCACGACCTGGGCGTGGCCCGGCTGGTCTCGGACCGGATCCACGTGATGAAGGACGGAAAGTTTGTCGAAAGCGGTGAAGTGGAGCAGATTGTGGAGCACCCGCAGACCGACTACACGCAGAAGCTGCTGGCCGCGGTGCCCAAGCTGGGGCACTGGGACGGGGAACCGCCGCACGATACCCCGGTCTTTAACCCGGCCACGTCCAACACTTTGAACGGAGCACACCCGTGAGCGCCACCCTGCAGACCCCGGCCGGAACGCTGCCGGCGAAGGACCTGGTGCTGTCCGTCAAGAACCTCACCGTGGACTACGCCGTGCACCGCAGCACCTTCCGGGCCGTGGACGACGTCAGCTTCGACGTGCCCCGGGGCAGCACCGTGGCGATTGTGGGGGAGTCGGGCTGCGGCAAGTCCACCATCGCCAAGGCAATCGTCCGGCTGCTCACTCCCACCTCCGGCCAGATCCTGCTCAGCGGCCAGGACATCGCCCGGATGCCGGCACGCCAGCTGCGGCCCCTCCGCGCCAAGGTGCAGATGGTCTTCCAGGACCCCTACGGTTCCCTGGACCCGCACCTGACGGCCGAGGACATCGTGGCCGAACCGCTGACGCTGCGCGGCATCCGCTCCGCGAAGGAACGACGGGCCGAGGCAGCCAAGCTGATCGACCAGGTGGGCCTGCCGTCCTCGGCGTTGGGCCGGCGGCCGGCAGAGTTTTCCGGCGGGCAGCGGCAGCGCATCGGCATTGCCCGGGCGCTGGCCTCCAAACCGGAGCTGCTGGTGTGCGACGAAGCCACCAGCGCACTGGATGTCTCCGTCCAGGCGCAGGTCCTTGACCTGCTGGCGGACATCCAGCACGCCACCGGTCTGACGTACCTGATGATCAGCCACAACCTGGGTGTGGTGCGCGAAAGCAGCAGCCACGTCCTGGTGATGTCCAAGGGAAGGATTGTGGAGCAGGGGCCAACGGAGCAGGTCCTCACCACGCCCCGCGACCCCTATACCCGTGCGCTGCGGGCCGCCGCGCTGGACCCGCTGACCATGACCGGACGCAAACCACGGGACGTCGTGTCCCGCCTGAACAAAGTAGCGCCCCAGGGCGAACCCGTACTGATGGAGGAAGCAAGCTGATGCAGGGAACCACCGTGGCGGGACTGGAGCTGCCCATCTCGCAGCTGGCGCTGGGCACCATGACGTTTGGGGACACCGCGTCCGAAGAGGTCGCGGCGGGGATGCTGGAAACAGCGCTCGACGCCGGCATCACCGTGATTGATACGGCCAACGGGTACGCCGGGGGAATCACCGAGGAAATCCTGGCCAAGCTCCTTCCCGCCCACCGCGACGCCGTCATCCTCGCCTCCAAGGCCGGCATGCCGCACCCGGACGCCGGGGAGCATTCACCGCTCTCCGCGGACGGCCTGCGCCTCTCGGTGGAAGGCAGCCTCCGCAGGCTCGCCACCGACCGGCTGGACCTGTTCTACCTGCACATGCCCGACCGTGCCGCGCCGCCCGCTGAGACGGTTGCCGCCGTCGGCCGCCTGATCACCGAAGGCAAGGTGGGCGCGTGGGGTGTGTCCAACTTCGCCGCGTGGCAGATCGGCGAGCTGAATGCCGTTGCCGATGCTGCCGGCGTCGTCCGCCCGGTGGTGGCGCAGCAGCTGTACAACCTGCTGGCCACCCGGCTGGAGGACGAATACCTGGAGTTTGCGGAGCACACCGGACTGCTGACGATGGTCTACAACCCGCTGGGCGGCGGGTTGCTTACTGGCAGGCACACCTTTTCGGAGGAGCCCGCTGAAGGCCGGTTCGGTAACTCGCGGCTGGCTGAAATGTACCGCCAGCGGTACTGGGACCCGCGGCTTTTTGAGGCTGTGCGGCAGTTGGCCGGGATTGCCGACGGCGCGGGCCTGCCGATGCCGGAGCTGTCCCTGCGGTGGCTGCTCAGCAAGCCGGGGGTAGGGTCCGTCTTGTTGGGCGGGTCCAAAGTGGAGCAGCTGCAGGCCAATATC
The DNA here is from genome assembly GCF_001238605.1 of Arthrobacter sp. ZBG10. NCBI lineage: Bacteria > Bacillati > Actinomycetota > Actinomycetes > Micrococcales > Micrococcaceae > Arthrobacter > Arthrobacter sp. ZBG10. Next base: position 47,689 of record NZ_LFQH01000038.1, read on the forward strand.
GCGGCCGCGGCAAAGGGTCCGCTGCCGGCCGATGTGGTGGCCGCGTGCGACGCGGTGGCCGCGGAAATCCGCGGGCCCATGCCCAAGTACAACCGCTAGCCTTCTGCTGACCATTGAATCGCCAAACTGAAGAGGAATCCGCCATGAGCGCCGCAGCATTTGCCGAAAAAGCCCGGGCCAAGCAGGCCGTCGTCGGATACTGGGTGGTGCTGGACTCGCCGGTATCCACCGAGCGGGTGGCGCGGCTGGGGTACGACTACGTGGCCCTGGACGCCCAGCACGGCCTGATGGGGTACTCCGGCTGGCTGCACGGCCTGATGGCGATCGACGCCGCGGGTGCAGCCGGGATGGTCCGGGTGCACCCGAACAACGCGGCGTTCATTGGGCAGGCGCTCGACGCCGGTGCCGCGGGCGTGATCGTGCCGCTGATCAACAACGCGGCTGAAGCCGCCGCCGCCGTCCGGGCAGTCCGGTACCCGCCGCACGGCATGCGGTCCTACGGTCCCATGCGCTCGGCGCTGCGGATCGGTCCCAAGCCTGCTGAAGCCGATGCCACCGTGCTGTGCCTGGCCATGATCGAGACGCCCGAAGGCTTGGAGAACGTGAAGGAGATCTGCGCAGTGCCCGGGATCGACGGGGTGTACATCGGCCCGTCCGATCTATGCCTCGCCGTGGGCGGGAAGTTCCCGAACGATCCGGACGTGGCAGAGGTCTTCAACGCCGCCCTGGTGACCATACGGGAGGCGGCCGAAGCCGCCGACGTCATCGCGGCGATCCACACGCCCAGCGGTGAGGTGGCGGCCCAGCGGATCGCGGAGGGCTTCACGTTCGTGACCGTGGCGTCGGACCTGACGCACCTGGAAATTGCCGCGGCAGGTCATCTGGCCACGGCCCGCGGGGAGTAAGCGGCGAGTCATTGGGCGGAGCCTTTACGCCCGCCTCCGCCGAACGCACCGCAGCAATCCCCGGTCGGGAGAACCCGACCGGGGATTTTTGCGTTCTGTTTCCGGCGGGTTCCTACAGGGCGGCGCCCGACGGCCTCCCGTCCTGGCTCGCATGGGATTCCTTCGTGGAGACGCGGGCGCCCGGCGTCGGACTCGCGTTGGGCCCGGTTAGCAACTTTGTTGTGCTGAATGCAACCAATGAACCAACCGCGGCGCTCGCCGTTGGTTCCTCGTGAAAGCTGGGACGACGGCGGCAGCCTGGCCAATGCGTCATGATGAGGCAGTGAAATAGAGCGGAATCGCGGTGGGAAGCACTCGAAAAAGCATTGACTGTGTCGCGCATCACGCATAATCTATTGCAACAGCGTTGCGCTTATTGCAACCCTAAACAACTTGGTGGACAAATGAGTAACGAGACTTCATCCTCCCCTCTCCAAGGAATCGCGAGTGCGGAGCATAACCGCGCCCATGGAGGCAGCACACTTAGCGGCCAGCAGCTGCACCTTGCTGACAACGTCGTCAGCAGGGAAACGCGCCGCCGGGTCGTCGCGGCAAGCTTCATCGGCAACTTTGTTGAATGGTTCGACTACGCCGTCTACGGATACCTGGCCGTCACGATCGCCACCGTGTTCTTCCCTGAGTCGGACCCCCAGACGGGACTCCTGCTGACGTTCGCCCTTTTTGCCATCTCGTTCCTGGTGCGTCCGCTTGGCGGCTTCGTCTGGGGCCACATCGGGGACAAAGTGGGCCGACGCACCGCACTCTCCCTTTCAATCCTGATCATGTCCGCTGCAACCTTCTGCATCGCCCTGATCCCGGGTTACGACACCATCGGCATCTGGGCGCCGGTCCTTCTGTTGATGATCCGCGTTGTTCAGGGCTTCTCCGCTTCCGGGGAATACGCCGGGGCCTCGGCCTTCCTGGTGGAGTACGCTCCCGCGAACAAGCGCGGCCTGTACGCCGCAGTGGTTCCCGCGAGCACCGCGGCCGGACTTCTCTTCGGCTCCCTGATTGCGGGTCTGCTGACCACCATGCTCAGCACCGAGGCGATGCACGGCTGGGGCTGGCGCCTGCCGTTCCTGCTGGCCGCCCCGATGGGACTGATTGGCCGCTACATCCGGACCAAGCTCGAAGACACCCCGGTGTTCCGTGAGTTGGCAGCGGAAGACGAAACCATCAAAGCGCCGGTGGCGGGGTTGTTCCGGAACCACTGGCGGCTGCTACTCAAGGCCGTCGGCGCCGTGCTGCTCAACGCCGTCGGGTTCTACGTGATCCTCAGTTACATGCCAACCTACCTGTCCTCTGAGCTGGGCCTCGGTGCCACCGAATCATTCCTCGCCACCACCATTGCGCTCGTTACCTATATCGGCTTCATCTTCCTGACCGGGATGCTGTCAGATCGCTACGGACGCAAAAAAGTGCTGATCAGCGCGTCCATCACGTTCATCCTGCTGACCGTGCCCGCGTTCGCGCTGCTGGGAACAGGGAACTTCCTCATCATCGTCCTGGTCCAGATCCTGTTGGGCGCCATGCTCACCCTTAACGACGGCACGCTGCCCAGCTTCCTGGCCGAAATGTTCCCCACCCGCGTCCGCTACAGCGGCTTCGCGGTCAGCTTCAACCTGTCCAACGCCCTGTTCGGCGGCACCGCTCCGTTCATGGCAACGCTCCTGATCGCGTCGACGGGCAACGACCTCGCTCCCGCCTGGTATCTGGTCGCGGCGGCCCTTATCTCCCTGGTCGCCGTCGCGCTCTCCCGCGAAACGTGCAGGGAACCGCTGCGCCACGAGTAGCCGCCCCGGCTCCACACCCTTTTCCTCACCAAGAACAGCACCGCAGAAAGGCATCACCATGACCGTTAGCACCGATAACGCAACCACCGTCGCTGAACTGGAGCGCACCAAGATCCTTCGGAACGGCAAAAAGGTCAGCCTGACGTTCTCCGACGCCGAGTTTGAACGCCGCCTGGCCGGCCTGCGCCGGATCATGGCAGCGAAGGATCTGGACGCCGTCGTCCTGACCAGCTACCACTCCATCAAGTATTACTCCGACTTCCTCTTCACCACCTTTGGCCGGCCGTACGCCATGGTGGTCACCCAGGCCGACAACGTCACCGTCACCGCCAACATCGACGCCGGTATGCCCTGGCGCCGCAGCTACGGGGACAACCTGGTCTACACCGACTGGCGCCGCGACAATTACATCTTCGCCATCCAGGAGGTCCTGCGTACCCGAGGGATCAGCCCGCGCCGCCTCGGTGTGGAGGATGACTCGCTGCCGCTGGATAACCGCAACAAGATCCAGGCGGCCTTTGACGGGGCAGACCTGGTGGATGTGGCCCAGGCCGCCATGCGCCAGCGCATGATCAAGTCCGCCGAAGAGATTGAGGTCATCAAGCACGGCGCCCGCATCGGCGACCTTGGCGGCGAAGCCATCCGCAACGCCATCACGGCCGGAATCACCGAATACGAGGTGGCCCTGATCGGCACCGAAGCCATGGTGCACGAGATTGCCCGGACCTTTCCCGACTCCGAAATCCGCGACACCTGGGTGTGGTTCCAGTCGGGCATCAACACCGACGGCGCCCACAACTGGGCCACTACGCGGAAGATCCAGCAACACGACATCCTGTCCCTGAACTGCTTCCCCATGACCTCCGGCTACTACACCGCGCTGGAACGGACGCTCTTCTACGGTGAGCCAGATGCCCGATCGCTGGAACTGTGGAACATCAACGTCGAGGTCCACAAGCGCGGCCTGGAACTTATCAAACCAGGGGCTGTCTGCAAGGACATCGCCGCCGAGCTTAATGAGATCTACGTGGGACACGGCCTGCTGGCCAACCGCACCTTTGGCTATGGACATTCCTTCGGCGTCCTCAGCCACTACTACGGCCGGGAAGCCGGACTGGAGCTCCGCGAGGACATCGACACCGTCCTGGAACCGGGCATGGTGGTTTCCATGGAACCGATGATCACCGTCCTGGACGGCCAGCCGGGCGCCGGCGGCTACCGGGAACACGACATCCTGGTAGTAGGGGAAGACGGTGCCGAGAACATCACCAAGTTCCCGTTTGGCCCCGAATACAACATCATCGGCGGCTGATCATTTCCTTAGCGGCACACGAGGAAGCGGCGCCAGGCCCCTGGCGCCGCTTCCGGCGACTGTAGGGAATGATGGGAAACACCATGAGTGCAACTGAATCCGAGACCACAGCCAACGGCGACAGCAAGGGTGCTTCCGTCATCGTCAACGCGATCGCCGTCCTCCGCACCTTCACCGCAGACGAGCCGCTCCTGGGCGTCACCGAAATCGCCAACCGGGTGGGCCTGCACAAAAGCACCGTCTCCAGGATCCTGGCCACGTTCGAACAGGAACACCTCGTGGAGCGCGACGAGGAAACCCGCCGCTTCCGGCTGGGGCTCGGACTCATTGCCGTGGCCGGCCCCCTGCTGGCCGAATTGGAAGAGCGCCGCGTCGCCTATCCCGTGCTCCGCGAACTCACCGAGCAGACCGGGGAAACCAGCGCCCTCATGGTGTGGAGCGGCGACGAATCGATGTGCGTTGAGCAGATCGCCAGCCATCAACAGATCAAACACACCGCCCCGCTGGGCGTACGCTACAGCGACGCCCTGAGTTCATCAGTGCAGGTCTTCCTTGCCAACGAACCCGAAGCCCGGGTACGAACTCTCCTGCGCAGCGGCGCCATTTCTTACCCCGGCCTCGACGACGTCAGCCTGGATGCCTATATGGTCCGGCTGAGGGACGGCATCAGCCGCGGCTGGGCACTTAACTATGGAGAAACTTCCATCGACGAGGTGGGCGTGGCCGCGCCCGTCTACGATCACCGCGGCGACGTTGTGGCCGCCGTCCTGATCCCTGCCCCAAGATTCCGGGTTTCCACGGACCGCCTTCACGCCCTCGGGGAATCGTGCGCCGCGGCTGCGCAGAAAGTCACGGCACGTCTGGGCGGACGCGCCCGGTCCCGCTGAGGCGTTGTTAAACCTCCAGGCGATGGTTGCGACAAACCTGCTGGTCCACCTCGCGGTTCCGCCGGGTGGACGGCACGCAGGACGACGGCGGGAGGTGGGCGGTTTCTAGGGGTCGT